>NZ_CALMGQ010000164.1 GCF_937863595.1 uncultured Cytophaga sp. | reverse complement strand
TGAATTATGAATTATGAATTATGAATTATGAATTATGAATTATGAATTATGAATTCATACTATTTATGTTTTTTTTATTTATAACTCATAATTTATCATTCATAATTCAATACTCCTCCTCATCAAATACCAAATCCGCATCTTTCTCCCAGATCTCCATTTCACATGGCTTGCAATTGAATTTTAATTTATATTCGTTGTCGCCATTTTTTAACACAAGTGGTTCTATTAATTTTTCTCCCATTGTTTCGCGCTGATGAATCGGACATTTTCCCAATTCATATTTTACACAATATTTGGTTGTCATTACACGCGCCTTACCAGGATCCCATTGCAATTCAAACGCTTGTTCAATTTCTGTTACGCCGTGTCTGTGATAAAATGCTCGCGCCATTTTATTTGACACATTGTACATGAAATCTAATTGTTGCACCGGATAGGGGTGTTCTGTTTTTTGAATCTGATGTTCTTTCCTTACATACGCTGCTACACGCACATCAATCAAATCCTCTAAGACAATACGTCTTATTTCATTTATTTTTGAAATCGGTAGAAACCAATTCTCCGATAAATCGATTGTGACAGCATCAACGATAAATGGGGTATTTCCTGTTTTAGATAAATTCTTTTTAATATTGTCTATTACTCCATCACTATTCTTACTTACTTCTTTACTTAGTTCAAGTGTTGAAGTAGAAGTGTGTCCGTCTTCATCAATTGCATGTAACTTGAAGCCTGTTGCAGTTTCGCTGAATGTAAGAGAAATTCCGATCTTACGAATGGCACTGTCTTCTCGTTCAACCAATTTGTTGAATTCAGCATCGGCATTTCGATATATCATCGTGCCGACTTTTATGGGTTTGTAATTATTGGGAATAACAATGCCATTTGTAACCGTATTAATTTGCGTACCGTCGGCTTCATCTTTTTCATTTATGAAAAACAAACCATCACCATTGTTTAGCTTATCCGAATTTTCAATCACATAGCCATTTGCTTTTACTTCAAGTACCTTGCCGATAACTTGTCCTTGTGATTTTGGAGTGTCCCAAGAGCCAATACTGGCCGTTCTTTTATTAACAAAATAGTCTGTATATCCTCTGTTGAAGCTGCGATCCATTTCGGCATCGAAATTGAAAAACGTTCTGCCCGAAGATGCTTTTTCAAAGCGTTCGTTGTTTTCAAGAAAACTATCTAGTTTTTTACGAAGATATGAAACGTTGTTTTTAACGTAAACGAGATCTTTTAAGCGACCTTCAATTTTAAAGGATGTAATTCCTGCTTCAATAAGGTTCGGTAGTTGATCGCTTAAATCTAAATCTTTTATGGATAATAAGTGGCTGTTTGCAATCAATGTTTTACCTGTACCATCTGTTAAGCTGTAAGGCAAGCGACAGTTTTGTGCGCAAGAGCCTCTATTCGCACTGCGTTCGCCACCGGCAATACTCATATAGCAGTTACCACTAAAGGCAACACATAAGGCGCCCGAAACAAAAAATTCTAATTCAACATCTGTTGCTTTAGAAATATCTTTAATCTGATCTAAATTTAATTCTCTAGCCAACACCGCACGTTTCATTCCTGCATCAGAAAGGAACTTAACATGTTTTGGATCACGGTTGTTTGCTTGGGTACTTGCGTGAATGACAATAGGAGGGATGTTCATTTCCATGATAGACATGTCCTGAATAATCAATGCATCAACACCTGTATGATACAATTCATGAATCAATTTTTCACAGGTTGCCAATTCATTGTCGTATAAAATAGTGTTTAATACGACAAAAACCTGCGCCTTGAATAGATGCGCATAGCGCACTAATTCAGTAATGTCTTCAACTGAATTGGTTGCATTGGTTCGAGCACCAAATTGAGGTGCACCAATATACACTGCATCTGCTCCAGCATTAATAGCTGCCATACCTTGATATAGGTTTTTGGCAGGAGCAAGTATTTCAACTTTCTTTTTCATAGGAACCGCAAAGTTCCACAATTATTAAAGGGGAAACAAGAATATGAGCTTAAAGCTTAGTGCTTAAGACTAAAAGCGATAAAATAAAACACTCTCCAATGTGTATTTTTAGATAATTATAGCTTTGTTGGGATTTTTAAAAAAGGTGGAAATGTAATTTTGTTAATCCATTGATGATGATTCAGACAAATTCAGACACATGCAATCCAATGAATCAATCTTTTAACCCAAAATCAAATCAAACTTTGCGAACAAACTCTGATTTTAATGCCATTGCACCAAATCCATCAACCTTGCAGTCTATGTTATGATCTCCATCTTTTAAACGAATGTTTTTCACTTTTGTGCCTGCCTTGATCGCTTTGGGTGCTCCTTTAACGGGTAGGTCTTTAATGATTACTACGGTATCGCCATCTTGTAAAATATTTCCGTTTGAATCTTTAATAACTGTCTCGCTACTTAAGTTTTCTTCAATTTCTGAGGGATTCCATTCGTAGTTGCACTCCGGACAAACCATCATTGAATCTACTTCATACGCGTAGGGTGATTTGCATTTTGGACAAGCAGTAGTTTCTTCAGACATGGCGATAGCGTTAAAATGAATGGTCAAAGATACGAAAAATAAGTAATGTGTATGCCTTTGTAATGGGTGTTTTGGCGAAATGTGATTTAAATCATTATGTGGCTATAAAAAATGAATGCATTGCTTGGGATACCTTTAAGCAATGCATTCGTGAAATACTGATTTTTCTAATGAATAGAATTAAATCAGTTCTAGATATATAAAGCGTACTATGTAATCGACGCCGTATAGATGCGATCAATTGCAGTTGACAACGTTTTAGTAAATTCTGCGTCGGATTGATTTACTCTAAGATCATCCAATAATGCTCTAGAGAAGCTTGCTATCACTCCTTTGTTTTTGGATAGTTTATCTGTTGCTTCATCGATATCGTATCCGCCAGATAATGCTACTACACGCACAACTTGAGGGTGTAGTGTAAGTTCATGATAGAAATTGTCTTCAGAAGGTAGGGTGAGTTTTAACATCACATGTTGACTTGTGTTTAGTAAACCTAATTGATGTTGAATCTCTTCCTTCAAAGTCATTTCAATTTCTTTTTTATTGTGTGCATGAATGTCTACTTCCGGTTCGATGATTGGTACTAAACCGTTTTCGATAATGACACGAGCAAAATTAAATTGTTGTTGAACAATTTTGGTTATACTATCTCTATTATAACCATAAATAACCGAACGCATTTTTGTTCCGAATACACCTTTCTTTTTTGCATCCTGAATGATTTCATCCAAATGAGGAATGGCTTTCATTAATTGAACTTCGAATTCTTTTTCTTCTAAGCCTTTATCAATTTTTAAAAACGGAACGATGTTTTTCTTCCACAAATATTCTGTAGTCGGAATTTCTTCAATTGTACTATTAAGTGTTTTTTCGAATAAAATAACACCTAGTATTTTATCGCCAGTAAAAGATTCATTTGTGATAACACGAGAGCGCATGGTATGTATTAACTCATACATTTCTTCTTCACCATTGTATGCGCTTTCTTGTATGCCATAGCCTAATAATGCTTTGGGCGTGCTTCCTCCACTTTGATCCAATGCCGCAATAAAGCCCTTGCCTTCTTGCATGCGTTTTAATTGTTTTTCAAATTGTTCCATATAAAGGTGTATTGAATAGTGTAAATTAGTATGCTATTAATTAAGTACGGTGTTATTCTTTTTTATTGTGAAGCGTAAAAATACCAAACCCAAAATGGCAGATATTATTGAAGCAATAATAATGGCTATTTTGGATTCATTTACTAATTCTATCGAATCAAAGGCTAATACGGTTATAAATATAGACATGGTAAAGCCAATGCCACCTAGAAAACCCACACCAATAATGTTTTTCCAGTTTAAATCACTTGGCAAGGAACATAGTCCAAGGCTAACTCCTAAAAAAGAAAATAGGAAGATACCAATTGCTTTTCCTGCAGATAGTCCTAAAATAATCCCGATGCTATTACTTGACAACAAACCTGTTTGCCACGTATCTGGAATTGCAATAGCGGTACTTGCTAACGCAAAAATGGGAAGTATAATAAAGGCCACTGGTTTATGCAGAAAATGTTGTAAAATATAGGATGAAGACTTTTTATCTCCATTGCCAAATGGTATTGCAAATGCTAATAATACTCCTGTTATAGTAGCATGTACACCAGATTGTAACATGAAATACCACATAATAACACCACCAATTAAATAAGGTATTAGATTTCGGATTTTCAATCGGTTTAAAACGAGTAAAATTCCGAATGTACCCAATGCAAGGAATAGATTCAGTAAGGATATAGTATTTGTATAAAAGATAGAAATGATAATGATGGCTCCTAAATCATCCATAACTGCTAGTGCTGTTAAAAATATTTTTAACGATAATGGAATACGGCTACCTAATAGCGATAAGATTGCTATGGCAAATGCGATATCGGTTGCCATGGGAATCCCTGCGCCATCTTGAGTTGCAGTGCCATAATTAAATGCAATAAAAATACCCGCAGGTACAATCATGCCACCCAACGCAGCAAATATGGGTAAGGATGCTGATTTTAAATCCGAAAGTTCTCCATCGTATATTTCTCTTTCAAGTTCTAAACCAATTAACAAAAAGAATATGGTCATCAAACCGTCGTTAATCCAGTGAGTAATGGTATGGTGGTTAAATGATGTATTCCAAAATTCAATATAATTAGTACCAAATGCTGTATTGGATAATATGAGGGAAGTGATTGTTATAAAGATTAATAATATACCGCCTGATTTTTCACTGTTAAAGAAATCTGTAAAGAGTGTTGTGGCAGGTAGGATCTTTTTTAAATTCATTATTGAAATGTTAATCTTATAATTTGAAAAATATATACATCATGTATATGGTATATAAGATACAAAAAAATAAGGGATAAAACTCCGTTTTAGCTCATTAAGTTTGTGTTATTAAAATTAATATTTCGATTAATAGGTAGTATTATACTAACTTAAAAGACTGATCAAATTTGGCTGATAATCAATTACTTTTTCTTAATCTCTTTCATTAAATCTTCCAAATAGTCTGTTTGGACTTCTTGTATTTCTAATAATTTTTTGTTTTGATAAATAAGAATATGATCCATTTTTTCGCTTAATAGTTTTATTTCGAGTTCTGCCTTTAAATTGATTTTATAATCATGTTCTCCGCGTTGTCTGTCTTTTTGTTCTTGTCTGTTTTGACTCATCATAATGATGGGCGCTTGTATGGCTGCCAAACAAGAAAGGATTAAGTTTAATAAAATGAAAGGAAAGGGGTCAAATGGTTTTGTCGTCAATAACCAAATATTAATAATCATCCATACAATAATAAAGCAGAAAAAAGTAATAATGAATGTCCAGCTGCCTCCAAACGATGCTACTTTGTCGGCAATGCTTTCGCCAAAAGTTAGGTCCGTTTCGTTCTCATCTATAATGTTTTCTGAAAGTATGGAATTATTTTTAATTGCATTGAGTACATCTTGATCAATGACAGCTAATTCACCCTTCTCTTGAATAATTAAAGATGTTAAGTATAACCGTCTGTATTTATTCAACTCATCAAGTGAAATGTATTTTTCTTTATCTAATTCCGGAAAATCGATTTTGATTAAATTGAAAATACCTTCTCTTATATCTTCCCCTTTAATAGCTTCACCTAATTCAATTTCTTTTTTGCTGATGCAACTTGTTTTCATGAGATGGTTATTAAAAGATTTAAAACAAAAATAAGTCCTGCAGCATTCAAACTACAGGACTTATTCATAATTCATAACGTATAATTCATAATTATTCAGCCGCTTCTTTTTTCTTAAATACCAACACACTTCTGCTTGGTGTGTAAATACTCAATTGACCTTCTTCATTCGTGAAGTATTCAACTGAATCGTCAACTCGACCATGACCGCCAAAACGTGTGTCGTCACTATTTAAAACGATCTCAAATATGCCTGGACCAAAAGATTTGAATTTGTAACCGAATACTGAATTACTTACGCTAAAGTTGAACACAAAAATCATATTGTTGCGTTCAAATATAATTACCTTATTGTCGTCGTCCATATTCAATTGATTCGCTGGACCTGAAGCGAGTAGACGAGTCTTACGTACCAAACGCATCATTGCTTCGTCAAAAGCACCTAAGAATTGATATTTTAATCGTGGATTGTCAACCAACGACCACTGTCTGCGAGCATATTGATAACTCCAATCGTTACCCACTCTTGGGAAATCAATCCATTCTGGATGACCAAATTCATTTCCCATGAAGTTTAAATACCCTTCACCACCTAATGCAAATGTAAACATGCGCAAGAGTTTGTGTATTGCAATCCCTCGATCAATGACAGGGTTTGCATCATCCACTTGCATGTGGAAATACATTTCTTTATCCATTAACCAAAAGGCAATGGTTTTGTCACCAACCATTGCTTGATCGTGCGATTCAGCATAGGCAATTGTCTTTTCTTTATAACGACGGTTGGTTAATGTATTCCACATTTCATAGATGTTCCATTCTTCATCTTTTAAATGTTTTAAATACTTAATCCAAAAGTCGGGGATGCCCATAGCCAAACGATAATCGAAACCAACTCCGCCATCTTTAATTGTTCGAGATAAGCCAGGCATGCCACTTACATCTTCCGCTATAGTAATGGCATCTTTTAAATATCGGTGCGTAACCTCGTTTGCTAATTGCAAATACGTTACGGCATCATAATCTACGCCACCTTTAAAATACGTATCGTAATTATCAAACGTCTTCATTCCATGGTCGAAGTATAACATAGACGTTACACCATCAAAACGGAAACCATCAAAATGAAATTCTTCCAACCAATAACGTAAGTTAGAAAGCAAGAAACGTTTTACTTCTAATTTTCCGTAATCAAATAATTTTGAATCCCAACCTGTATGATAGCCTCTATCGCCAGGATGAAAGTATTGATGATCGCTGCCATCAAATTCAGCCAAACCTTCAGATAAATTCTTCACAGCATGGGAGTGAACCACATCCATGATTACTGCCAAACCATATTTATGTGCGCGGTCTACCAAGTATTTCAAATCTTCTGGTGTTCCAAAACGTGAAGAAGGAGCAAAGAAGTTTGAAACGTGATAACCAAAAGATCCATAGTAAGGATGTTCCATAACAGCCATCAATTGAATGCTGTTATAGCCCATTTGGCGGATGCGTGGAACAATCTTGTCCGCAAATTCTCTGTAGGTGCCAACGCCTTCTTTTTCTTGCGCCATACCAACGTGCGCTTCGTAGATAATCGGGTTTTTAATTTTACGCAAATTGAAATCACGATCCGTCCATTCAAATGGTTTTTGCGGCAACCAAAGCTGACCAGAAAAGTCGGTTGTGTCGGTGTCCTGAACGACACGTGTTATATATGCAGGGATGCGATCGTGGGTGCCATTTGCACCTACTATCTGTACTTTGATTTTGCTTTTATGTACAAAACGTTTTTGATATAAATCATAGGGAAGAAATATTTCCCATACGCCAAAATTATTTCGTGTTAAGGGATGTGAACGTCTATCCCAGTCGTTGAAATCTCCCGTAAGGTAAACTTCATACGCTTCAGGAGCCCATTCTCTATAAAACCAACCACGTTGATCCTCATCAAAATTGATTCCGTAATATTTATGTCCGGTTGCAAAAGTTAATAAATCACCGTAGTGTTCTTTAATTTCTTTTAAAGCACGTTTATATCGAGTGATGCGATCTTGAATTTCTTCTTCGTAAGGTTCCAACCAAGGGTCATCTTCAATTAAAGCAATTCCTTTTTTCTCTTTCATACTTGTTAATAGGTTCGAATAAAATGAAACATAAATTGCATTCCATTTTTATCATTCAAATCAGACATAGTAACTATGGTAGGACCCATATTAACACAACATCTGCATTACTAAAATAAATTTTTAAATTCGTACAAACTAGTAAAAATATGAAATGTGCATAGGTATTTTATTGTAGTAGACAGTAAAAAGGGGATTGATAGCTAACTATTTAAAAACAAGATGCTTATTGGTTTATATGATTTGTCTCATATAAACCAATAAGCATCTAAATGTTGAAGTAGCAATTTAATAATATTAAATCTTGCAGATTCTAATTTAATTTTAACAAGAAATCCCTTTCTTGCCTCTTTCAACACTTTTATGTATATGCTCAAACATATAAATACGTTGAAGTTCTTGAGGAGAATAGATATTCTTTTGCTGTGGAGCAAAATTTTCTATTTGTATCTCTGGTGATATTTTTAGGGGTAAGAAATTTTTTATGTCACCTGCTAATAAGCTATTAAATAAGAATAGTACGCTCGTTACAGATAAGAATAGTAAGGTTCCGATATGGAGTAATTTCTTTTTCATAATTAGTCTCCTTTCTAATGATTACTTACTATATAAACGAAAAAAAAGACTTATTGGTTCTAATTCCAATAAGTCTTTCATGACATATATACCAATGTCGTTTAGTTAAGGAAATTTAAAATAAAATTGATAATTTTACAATACTAA
>NZ_CALMGQ010000163.1 GCF_937863595.1 uncultured Cytophaga sp. | reverse complement strand
TAGGTATCAAAAGGGGCTGGTTTTGATGGGAGGGTTGAAAGATATTTATGTTGGAACCTCTAGAATTTCTATTGCCATGTCTTATTCTACAGGTGTTTTAAATACCTTAGCAAAGGGTGATAATGCGGTTGAGTTATTTCTTAAGTTTAGTAGGTAAAAATAATCTACCAGAATAAAAATACGACACCTTGATTTTATTTTAAACAAGATGTCGTATGGAAGTATTTGTAATTTTTATTTCTTCACTATTTTGGTTGTATAAACACCTGTTTCCGATTGTATCATTACGGTGTACAAACCAGACGCAAGAGATTCTCCAAGTGTAATGGATTCATTGTTTATGTGTTGCTTTGTTTCAACAACTGCTCCTGCAGCATTGATAATTGTAATTGATTCAATCATTCCAAGATTGGCAATTGAGATAGATGTGTTAATATCGAAAGGTTGTGGTACAACGGTAATGTTTGCCGTCGTTCCATTAAGGGTTGCTGTAGTTACACATGCTGTATTACTCGTTGTTCCTCCTACACAAATGGAACAGTTGTCATAAAATGCAGTACCATTTGGAATGCCTGCACAATCCATACAAGATGCTTCGGTATTTCCACAACCACAATTACCAGGTGCTGTTTTATTGACATCGTTCGGGCATGCGTCTCCAGATATTCCTACATACCCTTGTGGTTGTGTACAAGAAAGAATTGTTGAAGCAACATCTCCTGTACCATCATTATCTGTATCCGCATACCATGTTATTGTACTTGTTACTGTAATTTGTTTTACCTGTGAAGTAGCTTTGCATCCGCTGTTATTTGTAACTTCAACAGTATATGCACCCGCATCTTGAACGGTTAATGTAGTATTTGTTCCTACTGGCGACGTACCATTAAACCATTTGTAAGAAGCTCCTAAACTAGTTGTTAATACAACCGAATTTCCTGCACAGATAGATGAACTTGGAGCGGATATCGTTGGTGTTGCTTGTGTTAATAGGGTAAGTGTTCTTGCAGCAGAGATTGCTTTGCAACCAGAGCTATTTGTTATCTCTACGGTATAAGCACCTGCTTCGGCAGCTGTGAATGTTGCAGCAGTACCAACTTGTTTGTTGTCTTTAAACCAGATATAAGAAAGTCCTGCACCAGTTGATAAAACGATGGATGGAGTCGTACACAAATTTGTTGTTGCAGAAGAAATAGTTGGTGTTGCTTGTGTTGTTCCTGTTAGTGTTCTTGTAGCAGAGATCGCTTTGCAACCAGAATTATTTGTTATCTCTACGGTGTATGCACCTACTTCGGTAGCTGTGAATGTTGCAGCAGTACCAACTTGTTTGTTGTCTTTAAACCAAATGTACGAAGTTCCTGCTCCAGTAGATAAAACGATGGATGGAGTAGTACACAGATTTGTTGTTGCAGAAGATATCGTTGGCGTTGCTTGTGTTGTTCCTGTTAGTGTTCTTGCAGCAGAAATTGCTTTGCAACCAGAACCATTTGTAATCTCTACGGTGTATGCACCAGCTTCGGCAGCTGTAAATGTTGCAGCAGTACCTACTTGTTTGTTGTCTTTAAACCAAATGTATGAAGACCCTGTACCAGTAGATAAAACGATGGATGAGGTAGTACACAAATTTGTTGTTGCAGAAGAAACAGTCGGAGTTGCTTGTGGTATTGACGTTAGTGTTCTTGCAGCAGAAATTGCTTTGCAACCAGAACTATTTGTTATCTCTACGGTGTAGGCACCTGCTTCGGTAGCTGCGAATGTTGCAGCAGTACCTACTTGTTTATTGTCTTTAAACCAGATATATGAAGACTCTGTAGCAGTAGATAAAATGATGGATGGAGCAGTACACAAATTTGTTGTTGCAGAAGAAATACTTGCAGTTGGTATTGCAGCAACAGTTAACTTAAAGGCGCTACTTGCTTTACATCCATTTGCATCTGTATAACTTGCTGTATACGTACCTGTATTTACAATTGCTAAATTAGTAAGTATTGGATCACGTACTGTTGAATTGAAATTGTTAGGTCCTGTCCATGTCCAAGAGCCTGATTGTGTTGGCCAAGGTCCAAGTGCAATTGTTCCTGTTGCACATACGGTTGCATTATCCGTTGCAGTCCATGTTCCATTGTTGATTTGTGCATTTTGTGTAATTACTGGTAATGCATTTACCGTTATTGTTTTTATTGCAGATGTAGCTTTACAGCCTCCTGCATTTGTTACTTCTACAGTATAATCACCAGTTTGAATAACATCAATAGTAGCAGAAGTTCCGGTTGATGTGGTGCCATTAAACCATTTATAAGAGGAGCCAGAACTTGTAGATAATTTAACGGAACTTCCTGAACAGATTGATGTAGAAGGTGTAGTTATGATTGGTATTGCTTGAGGCGTTCCTGTAAGTGTTCTTGCAGCAGAAAGTGCTTTACAACCAGCACTGTTTGTTATTTCTACCGTGTAGGTACCTGCTTCCGTAGCTGAGAATGTTGCAGCAGTACCTACTTGTTTATTGTCTTTAAACCAGATATAAGAAGACCCTCCACCAGTAGATAAAACAATAGATGGTGTTGTACATAAATTTGTTGTTGCAGAAGAAATGCTTGCAATTGGCAATGCAGATACCGTTACTTTATTTGCTGCAGAGCTTCCTGTTCCTCCAGAATTATCCGTAGCTGTAGCTGTGATAGATAGTGTACCTGTTGTATTTGGAGTGTATGTGATGGAGTAGGGCGATGTATTGTCTGAACCTAATAAAGTTGTTCCATTATAAAAATCTACTTTTGATATGCTGCCATCGCTGTCTTGTGCATTTGCACTAATCGTAATGCTAGTTCCTATACATGTGTTTGATCCAGAACTTGGTGCTGTTAAAGCTGCTGTTGGGATTTTGTTAGCCGTTTGTGTTCCGCAACCACACTGCGTTGGACTATCCATTGTTGCACCTGCTCCGCAAGTTGTATTTGTTACCATGCCTTGAACAGCACTTGCATTTGAAATGGCTAATGTATATGGTGGTGTGAAAGCTGTTCCACTCCCTGTTTTACCTCCACTGGTACTCGTGAATATGTTGTTTTTTTCTGTTACTGCGGTAAAATCATTTTTATACAAGTCAATTGGGTTTTTAACTCCTATAAATACATTACTTTCAATTAATAGATTTGCTTTGTAGCCCGCACGTATACATGAGTTTGAAACAGAGCTATTATATAGACAGTTCGCAATATGTAGTTTTCCGAAACGTACACGGGGCATACGTTCTACGCAGCCTTCAGCCCACCAGCAATACTGAAAAGTAATATTTAATTTATCCGCATCTCCAGTTGCAGTATCAGAACTGCCAATTAAATCTGAAAAACGGTGATCATTTGATCCACCAGATCCGCCAGTAATTGGCTTCTTTTTGTAGCCAAATTTACACCAAGTAATGGAGATGAAATTAGACATATTTTTAATGTCAAAGTTGCCATCCATTCCATCTTGGAAATCGCAATGGTCTACCCAAATGTTTTGACAATCATCAACTGTAAGATTGTCATTGCCATCTTCATCATATGCGCCAGGACCTTCAAAGGTTAGATTTCTGAGGATTAAATTCGTCGTTCTTTTTACATATAATATACCAGATCCACTAGATGTTAAATCTACAGATACCATTTTAGATCCAGCTAATCCAATAACAGTTTTACCATCGGTATCCTGTATGGTAATCCGACCATTTAGAGGAAATGTTATGGTTCCGGATACATGAACAACTTTTACTGTTTTTGTTGTAAGCGCAGTTTTTAATGCCGCATAGGAAGTTACTACTGTAGGAGTAGCTGATCCGCCTCCAGTAACTCCTCCGTTTTGTGTTGCCCAGCCTACAGGTTTACATTGATCTTGTGCGGATACTATATTCCAACTTAAGAATATAATAGACATGAAAATTATTTTAATAGTTTTAGCTTGTAGCATATGCAATCTTTTTGAAGAAATGGCTTAATTAGGAGTAGAAATGCCCTAATTCTAAAATATATACAAACAGAAATACGTATGGTAACGGATTTGAAAAAAAATATTAGAAATAAATAGAGCTCTTTTAAAAAATAGAATCCTATCATTTGAATATTTCTTTGTGGATATATTCAAATGATAGGATTCTTAAAATATTAAATCATAGAAGATTGCCAATTGCTACGTTTTACCAATTCTGTAACATGTGCTAAGTGATGATTGCAATGCCAAGAATACATGCCTATGTATTCATCAATTTTGAATGGTGTGGGATGTTGTGGATGCATAAAAGTTCTTGCTAATTCTGTATCTGTAAGGGAATCCAATAAAGCTGTCCAACGAGTATGCAAGCCATCTAAAATATGCAAACTGAATTCAATCGCCATTTTACCATCAATTAACTCTGCCCAACGATCTTCAAAATAAGGTTTTATAGTAGGGTTGTCTTCGGTTAAAGCGAGTTTAAATCGTATAAAACTATTCATATGGCTGTCTGCACAATGATGAATCACTTGTCTGATTGTCCAACCATCAGGACGGTATCTTGTATCCAATTGCGATTGCGACAGTGATTCAACCGCTTCATGCAATCGTTGCGGAAATAAATGAATGTCTGAAATGAAAAGGGCTAATTGGTCTTTAGTTGGCGCAACGATTTTAACGTATTCTCCAATAGGGTATTTTAGGGTGTGTAATTCAGAGTCGGTCATAATAAGTAGTGGTCAGTGGTCAGTAAACAGTGGTCAGTGAAAAGTATTAAATATTAAGTATTTAGTAGTCAGTACACAGTGCAAAAAAAAACAGTTTAGTATAAATTCTTTTTAATTAAAAAAAAATAAGAAATTAAGTTAAAATTAACCACTAAAGTAATCCTGTATTTAGTGCCATCCTTTAATCGTGTTCGGATCCTTTTTACTCCGCTTCAATCATTTGCTTGTAATCCTCTATTGCACTATAGATTCCATAGGCTGTATGCATTTGACCTTTGTCGGAATTAAGATACACTTCTTCTTCAGCATGAGTTAGAAAACCTGTTTCAACCAATACTGCTGGCATGGTTGTTTTCCATAGCACTAAAAACCCCGCTTGCTTTACACCCCGACTGTGGCGTTGATTGAAGGTTGTGAATTCTTCTTCAATTTGTCCTGCTAGGATCATTGAGTTTGTTAAGTTGGCACTTTGGTAAAGTGAAAACATAATATAGGACTCAGGTTTGTTGGGGTCAAAACCATCGTAGTTCGCTTGCTGATTAGCCTCCATTAAAATGGAAGCATTTTCACGTTGCGCTACCTGCATATTTGATTCAGACTTATGTAAACCCATACAATACGTTTCAGTGCCTGCAAATTGCTCAGGACCTGCATTTACGTGAATGGAAATAAATAAATCGGCATTGATTTTATTTGCAATCGTAGCTCTATCGTGAAGTTCTACAAACCGATCGTCTTTCCGGGTATAGGTTACTTCAACATCTGGCATATTTGTTTTGATGAGCTCACCTAATTGTAATGCAATTTTCAAGGTAATGTCTTTTTCTCTAGATGTTTTTCCATTACAACCAGGGTCTTTGCCACCATGTCCTGCATCAATAACAATTCTTTTTAACGTAACAGATCGTATGTTTTTTATTTCAAAGGAAATAAAAAACATACTTAAAAATAGAATACCTGCTAACGCTTTATTAATCATATTTATTTATTAATTGCGTTATTTAACGCTTCTTTTTTAAATGTTTCTGACGTGAAATCGCCAACAATATTTCCTTCATTTAATACAACAACTCTTGGTGGGGAAGGTGCTTTGTCTAACAAACGAAAGAATTTGCCTGCATCAATAAATGCATAAGGGAAGGTGCCACCAGCAAACTTAAAGAACGCTTCTTTTTGAGATTCTTCTCCCCAAAATAAGATGTATACAGGCGGCAGTTTATTTGCTTTATTCCACTCCACCAAATCTTTTGCTGTTTGCATGCAATGATCACAATCTACATTGAATAAGCATACAATGTTTTTTCCTGAATCTAAATTTGTGATACCCGTATTGAAGCTTTTATAAGCTGCAAATATGGATGTTGTTTTAGGCATACTTGGCTTCTGTATTTCAACTGTTGCTTCTTTGATTGGCACCGTTTCAACAACAGATTTTTTTACATCTACTTTTTTAGGATCAATTCCTTTTTTTAATTTGGTGTCAATAACTGGCTTTTCAATATATACCGTATCTATTTTAATGATAGGTTCTATAATCATAGTTTCGGGCGCAACCAATACATTGCCTGCATCACACCCACACTCTGGTTTGTACTGCCAAAATATAATTAGGAATGTGCTAAGTAATATGAATGTTGGAAATCTGTGTTGGTGAACTTTTGTATTAATGTAGTTTATATAAATATAAACCATCATTCCTAAGGTAATAATATTCTTAATCAATGCTTGTAAAGGGGTCATCGGTATTATCTGGCCCATACAGCCACAGTTGCCGCTATTGCCTTGGGTTGATATTTGATATATTAGATGAACACAGAAAACAACTAACATCAATGCAGTTGCAGGTAATATAAATTTCTTAAAATAATGATTTTGAAGGAATGCAATACCAAGAAAGAATTCAATAGAAATAATGCAACGCGCTAAGATAGGAGCAAAGCACCAATTGGTAATCCCTTGATCTACCAATTGCTTTTCAAAAGCTTCTATGGGAATCAATTTTGTATATGCAGAAAAAATAAAAAGGATCGCTACTAAAAATCGAAGTGTCCAAATTATGCCTTGATTCTTGTTTTTCATGTTGAATAGTGATTTTATGAGTTAATCTATTGAACTATTGAATATTAACTGGTTGT
This sequence comes from uncultured Cytophaga sp., assembly GCF_937863595.1. Lineage (GTDB taxonomy): Bacteria > Bacteroidota > Bacteroidia > Cytophagales > Cytophagaceae > Cytophaga. Next base: position 9,080 of record NZ_CALMGQ010000163.1, on the reverse strand, counting down.
CCAGAATATATGTCTAATATCGCATTTTTAAAGATGAAATCATATTTTGCCTGCACCAAATTGGATTGAGATTGGCTAAGGGTATTCTTGATTTGATTGAATTCAACGGATGTTATAATACCTCCGTCCAAACGTTTTTCGGCATTGCGGAAGGATTCTTGTGTAGCGGAATAAGATTCATTTAAAGCAGATAACTTGGATTGGCTGCCACTCGCTTGATAGAATGCCGTATAAATGGTGCGCTGTAGGCTTACTTTTGCGATAGTGTAGTCTAAATCTGCTTGTGTCATAGCAATGTGATTGCGATGTACAGTAGTGCGCACTTGTAAACCATTTAATATGGGTATGCTCAACGTTGCACCTATAAATTTGCTGTAGTTATCTTTGAGTTGCATTCCATATGCTTTGTCGGATAATGTCGTGGCATAGGTATTGGTTAATACATTATCATTACCTGTTTGTGTTACCCCAATTACTTTCGTGCCTGTAAATTGTTGGCCAGTTACTACTTTCCCAGAAGTAGAATAGATTGTTCCTAAAGAACCATTTAAGGTTATTCTTGGATAGTACCTACCTTTGGATGCATAATATGCATGTGTTGTACTCTCTTTTTTATATTCTAAACTTTTTAATTGAGGGATTTGATCAATCACGTTTTTCATCGCCTCGTCTGGGTTTGAATACGCCATTTTGTTTTTATCAAGTAGGTCTGTTGGTTTGGCAATACGAATAGCCATTGGGTCTGCAAGCTGTAAAAGTAGTCCTAAATTTAAATACGACAGATCTAAATTGTTTTTCGATTGAATCACTGTGGCTTCTTCTGTTTTCCATTGTGCATACACATCTAATGCACTGCTTTTAGTAACTACACCAGACTCTTTCAAGCTATTCATACGGTCATATACTTCTTTTGTGGTTAGCGCTTGGCGTTTTGAATTCTCGATTATTTCTTCGTTCATTAAAATAGATACATACGCTTGTACGATAGAGATGCTCATATCCAATCGATATTGTTCGATATCTTGCTGCGCAGCTGCTACATCATCTTTACTTTGTTTTAATGTGTTCTGTAATAAAAAACCATTGAATAAAACCAAACTTCCGTTTACATTGAAATTATTAGAACGCACTTGTTGATTGACATACACGTTGGTAAAGGGGTCAATACTTCTACCAAAATTGTAATTTTGAGAGGCACTTGCATTTATGGAAGGCAGCATTGCTCCTTTAGCCTGAAGGACAATTTGATTAAAAAGCAATTCGTTGTTTTTGATTTTTTGCAATTGCGAATTATGTGTTTCTGCATAATCCATACACTGCTGTAAGGTCCATGTTTCTTGTGCTTTTAATGAAAATGTAAGGAGCAAAAGGGATAATATATAGATGTTCTTCATTGGAAGAGTTGTGAGATAATGAATGCTTAATTCAATGTGTTGAAACAAATAAAGATAAAATTACACTCTTTTGTTGATATTGTAAACTATCTCGCCTAGTTTGGCGTTAGATTTGAGTTTGTTTCCCATTTTCATGATAACTTTAAAGAATATACATAAATCGTATACCACTGGTGCAAATTCCATGCATGTCTTAAAGGGTATTGACTTAACGATTAATGAAGGCGATTTCGTATCCATTATGGGCTCTTCAGGCTCGGGAAAGTCTACCTTGCTCAATATTTTGGGCATTTTAGATGACTATGATGAAGGGGAGTATTGGTTAAACGGCACACTTATAAAAAATCTTTCAGAAACGAAAGCAGCATATTATCGCAATAAGTTTTTAGGTTTTGTGTTTCAATCGTTCAATTTGCTTGCCTTTAAAAACGCGGTAGAAAATGTAGCCCTGCCTTTGTATTATCAAGGTGTTGGTAGAAAGGAGCGCCTAAAAATAGCCTTGGAATATTTGGAACGCGTGGGTTTAAAAGATTGGGCAGAGCACATGCCCAATCAACTTTCGGGCGGACAAAAACAACGCGTTGCTATTGCTCGGGCATTGGTATCAAAGCCGAGTGTGATTTTGGCAGATGAGCCAACAGGTGCTTTGGATTCACAAACATCACATGATGTAATGGGCATGTTAACAGAAATCAATAATTCTGGCATAACCGTTATTATTGTTACCCACGAGCAAGATATTGCAGAACGCACCAAGCGAATCATTCGCCTGAAAGACGGATTGATGGAGTAGGGGCGAATTGCATTCGCCCTTCGTCGGGCGAATGCCTATGTAATGGACAAATGCCAATGTAATGGGCGAATGCAATTCGCCCCTACTAGGGAAATATATATTAAAATTAAAATACACGATGTTCGATTTAGATAAGTGGCAAGAAATATTTAATACCATAAAAAAGCATCCGCTGCGGACCTTGCTTACTGCCTTTGGTGTTTTTTGGGGGATTTTCATGTTGGTGTTATTGCTGGCTGCGGGTAAAGGTTTGGAGAATGGAGTGAATCAAAATTTTAGCAGCATGGCTAAAAATACCATGTGGATTTGGGGTGGTAAAACAACCATTCCGTATAATGGCATGAAACCCGGTCGTTATGTGATATTTAAGAATGACGATTATGTTTATTTGAAAAATGAAATGCCAGGTCTGATGTACATTGCTGCAGGGACAACACTAACGGGCGATTATACTGTAAATTATAAGAATGTTACGGGTAATTTTAAAGTAGATGGCAATGTGCCAGATTTAAATAAGGTTCGTCCGATGAAATTTTCTGAAGGTCGATTTATAAATCAACACGACATAGAAGACAACCGTAAAGTAACCGTAATTGGAAGTAGAGTTAGAGAATTGTTATTTGGAACAGAAGACCCAATCGGTAAATACATTCAAATTAAAGGAGTGTATTTTCAAGTGATCGGTTGTTTTGAAGTAGAGAATATGGGAGGCAGTGGTAGAGATGATTCAGAGAAAATTTTCATTCCGCTGAGTACAATACAAACAACCTTCAACTTGCAAGACCGGATTAGTGTGTTTGGTATTACACCTAAAGATGGTTATGACCCCTTGATACTTGAAGAACAAGTAAAAGCATATTTATCAACCAAACACATTGTTTCTCCTAAAGATAAAAATGCGGTAGGTGGTTGGAACTCTGGAAAAGAAACACAAAAGATTAATGGACTCTTCTTTGGAGTAAATATATTTATTTGGGGTGTTGGTATCATGACCATCATTGCAGGGATTGTTGGTGTAAGTAATATCATGTTGATTATTGTAAAAGAGCGTACCAAAGAGATTGGTATTCGTAAGGCTTTGGGTGCAACTCCCATGTCTATAATCAGTTTAATCATTCAAGAGTCTATTTTTATTACAGCATTTGCTGGCTACTTTGGTTTACTAGCCGGAGTGTTGTTGGTGGAATGGTTTAAAAGTTTAATGGCAGGTACAGAAACAAAAAATTCGTATTTCGCAAATCCCGATATTGATTTTAATGTTGCTATTATTGCAACAATAATCCTCGTCTTGTCGGGTGGTTTGGCAGGTTTGATTCCTGCAATCAAAGCAGCAAAAATAAATCCTATTGAAGCATTAAGAGCAGAATAAATTATGATTAAGAAAATTTTAACCTACAGTCTTGTTGTCGGAATGATTTGTCTATTTGTATGGACATTTTGGTTTTTGTATCAAAACTCTCAAAAGAAGCCAATTGTTTTTACCACAGATATTCCATTTTATAGTGATATTGTTCAGAAATCAGTATCAGCGGGCTCTATCGTGCCGCGTAAAGAAGTTGCGATTAAATCGCAGGTATCTGGTATTGTAGAAAAGTTACATGTAGTAGCTGGACAATACGTTGAAAAAGGTGCATTAATAGCACATATTCGTATTGTACCTAATATGGCGAACTTGAATTCTGCCGAGTCAAATGTAGCAAAAGCAAAATTACAGTTGACACAAACGGAAACCGAATACAAACGCTATCGTAAATTATTTGATGACGAATTAATTCCTGAAGCAGAATTTAATAAATATGTATTGGATTATAATCAAGCAAAAGAAACACTTCGTTCAGCTGAAAATAATTTTGACATCGTAAAAGATGGGGCAACCAAACAAGCAGGCAATGCTACAAATTTGGTACGTGCAACTGTAAGTGGAATGGTCTTAGATGTACCCGTAGAAGAAGGCGCATTTGTGATCGAAGGGAATACCTTTAATGAAGGAACAACTATTGCGTTTATAGCAAACATGAACGATATGATTTTCTTAGGTAAAGTAGATGAATCAGAAGTCGGAAAAATTCATGTTGGAATGGATGTAGACCTTCATATCGCGGCGATCGATAACAAAGTGTTTCCCGCAAAATTAGAATTTATTTCTCCCAAAGGAATCACTGAAGACGGAGCCATTAAATTCGAAATTAAAGCAGCAATTAAACTTGACAAGAACGTATATATCCGATCTGGCTACAGTGCCAATGCAGATTTAGTATTGCAACGCAGAGATTCTGTATTATCTATTAAAGAAGCCTTAATTCAATTTAGCGGAGATTCTACATTTGTAGAAATTGAAACAAAGCCTCAAGAGTTTAAAAAAAGTCTTATTAAAACAGGCTTGTCTGATGGCGTAAAGGTTGAAGTAATATCTGGTGTAAAATTGGGAGATAAGATTAAAGTGATTGTGGAGAAGCCTGTGAAGTAGGATTGGACTCATAGGTCAGTCGCTCTTCCAGATTTGCAATCCTAAAGCCAGATGAAAAGGATTTATAATTCGTTTTATACAGCTCAATTGTTTTGGTTCGCGAATATAAAACACGAACAGCTTTGTACGAAGATATTTTCAACTACAATTATTAAAACAACAAACACATGGAACTAGGTATAGGAATGTTTGGTGATAATCATTACGACCTGCAAGGGAATCCTATGGATTCAGGAAGTCGCCTCAGAGAGTTGATTGATGAAATAAAATTGATGGACGAAGTGGGTCTAGATTTTTTTGGTATTGGCGAACATCACCGCGCAGATTATGCCGTTTCCGTTCCTGAAATTGTTTTGGCTGCTGCGGCAACGGTAACTAAAAATATTAAATTAGGAAGTGCAGTAACAGTCTTAAGTTCTTCAGATCCAGTTCGTATCTATCAAAGCTTTGCAACCATTGATCAAATTACAAATGGTCGCGCAGAGATTACTGCTGGTCGCGGGAGTTTTATCGAATCGTTCCCCATTTATGGCTACGATTTGAAAGACTACAACAACTTGTTTGAAGAGAAATTAGAGTTGCTGGTAAAAATAAACGAACAGAATCCGATTACTTGGAAAGGTACCTTGCGTGCGGCACTCAATAATCAAGAAGTATTGCCGCGTGCCGTAAATGATAATCTTAAAATATGGGTAGCCGTTGGTGGTACGCCAGAGTCTGTTGTGCGTGCGGCTAAATTAGGACTGCCTGTTATATTTGCTATTATCGGTGGAAACCCAGAACAATTTCAACCCTTATTTAAGTATTATCAGGAAGTATATCAGCATTACAAGCATGATGTATCTGCTTATGAAGTGGGCGTACACATGCACTGTTTTTTTGGAGACGATAGTAAAAAAGTTGCAGATGAATATTATCCAGTCTATGCATCTCAAATGAACCGTATTGGCCGCACGCGCGGATGGCAACCATACACTCGGAGTCAATATGATTATGGTCGTGGCACGAATGGGCATTTAATTATTGGAGATGCAAACGAAGCGGTAGATAAAATTCTGGAAATGCACGAACTGTTTGGTCTTACGCGTTTCTCTGCGCACATGGATGTTGGTGGGCCTTCTCACGCCTCACTTATGAAGTCGATTGAAATATTCGGAACGCAAATAGCGCCAAAGGTTCGAGAAGCAATTAATAAGAGTAAATAATTAAAGAATTTCTCAAAGCGACATCGAATGGATCAGAGGCTTGTATTTCGTATGGTACAGCCTTTGATTGTTTTGGTGCATAATATGATGAACGAGTGGGTGTATGAGGCAATGCGAACAGTACTTTGCATCGATTCGTTTCGTCAGAAGATGTATGTGTTATTTTGTGAGAAAGGATACGATCATATTGATTGTGACACTAAGCTATATAGTGGATGGTAAATAGTAAATATCAAATAATTTAATTATAGCAAATATCAAAAAAATAAAAATTTAGCTTTGATGTAATTGTTCGATCCTTTGATTATTTTTTATCTTTTAATATTTTTTTTGAATTTAATGAAGTCATTTACCCATTCAATTATTTCTAAAACAACTCTAAAATGAATTTTACTCTTTGTTTTGTTAACATAAGATAATAAATTCAATACTTTTGAATGGTTTGGTTTTAATCCATCTACATTTTTTATACTTTCAATCGCTTATTAATAATGTATTTGTGTCCTATTGATAAGCGTTTTAAAAAATACACATATTTATTTGAATGAATCAGCAAAAGCTATAATCATTTTTCATCACAACTATAACGTAAATACACAAAAAACATATGGCAATTCATATACAACCAGAAGACGGAGGCGTTTTTGAATATATTAAAGACGGAGCAATGATGTTATGTGATAAAGGTTCGCTCCCATGTAAAATGAAAGCATCGAAAAAAGTGTTGAAGTTTAAAGGTGCTTATTCTTGTTCAACAATTGATAAAGATCCCATTCTGAATGCGATTGATTTTGGCATTTGTTCAATTACCCAAAAGCCCTGCAAAGCGTGTATCTCTCTGTTGGATTGGGTTGATTTTAAAAAAGACTTGACAATCGAAAAAAAGCATGCACTGATTGATAAATCATATATAAATTGTACCATGAGTGGCAAAATTCAATTTTTAAATTCAGGACAATGAGCAATAATAAAACAAATTTTTTTGGGAAATTATTTAACAATTCAGATGCCACAAGTGAACCTGTAATGAATAGGTCAGAGCTAAACAAAGAAGAGTTAGCAGGTTATATTCAAGGGTTGAAAGACAAGCTGAATGTACTTTGGGAAAAAGAAAATTCCATCAAAGAAAATAATATCAAAGAAAAATTAAATACAACACTAGATAGGCATAAAGAAATAAAAGACACAACGATAGAGTTGGATGCATCTGAAAAACAAAAAGGCTCTGATGGCTCAAAAGCTATTACAGGGGATAAAGAATATGGTCAAGATGCTGATCCCAAAGCAGCAATAATGCTTACTAAAGTAGCCTTTCATACAAAATACGATGTCTGTAGCGATGATGTAGGAACTTTCGACCAGCAAGAAAAATTTTATATTCTTAAAGATTGTGGAAAGTTTTATCATTGGCTGCACACAAGACATGATCCTAAAGATGCTAGTTTGATAAAACCAGAGATCATACCGATAACATTTTCAAGCATCGATTTAATGGCGTTTACAGCAACCTTCAAGCTTACGTCTAGCAATACCTTTGCCACTACACCTAACATACGAGTACGGAGTAATAATAATAAATATATTTTTGTAATGGGTGAAGGCAAAACGTTCGGAGAGTTTGAGCTAAGCTTTACAAGCATCAATACGCCCTATGTCAATACTGTTCAACACATACTTAAGTTCGAACTTATTTTTGAATATTCTATAGATGGCCATACATGGGTACATGCCGGCTCTTGTATCAATGAACTCTATCTTACTTGGAAGGAACCCTTGTATAAATTGTATGAAAATAAGGATGTTTCAAAAAAACATACATTTATGCAAATGAAGGCTGAATTTAATAATGATAAAGAAAATATTTTAGAATCCATTCTATGGATTGGTTGCAGACAAGCAAAAGGTTTAGGGAACTCTGCGGCCAATCCTGCTGATAATTCAGAACAAATAGTAGATGCTATTTTTAATGAATTTATACCCTTAAAAATAATACGTAGACGAGAAACGGAAAAAGGGTACTTAAAGAATAATTTCTCTGCTGAGGGACTGGGCTATTGGCGAAATAAAAGTTCGGCGACAAGTAGGTTTGTAAGAGGTCTCCGTACTTTATTACGTGAGGGCGAGGCACGTTGCGACGAATTTTCTTCTTTTTTTGTTCACTTAGCACTCACGCAGGGTATTGAAGTTGATCAATTTGTATTTACATCTGCTGTGGGAGCAGGACTTATACCAACAGAAATTCCTGACAGATTTGTAAATTCAATTTTTCTAGTAAAAACTTGGTCAATCCATGATCCAAATGTCCCTACAGAAAATCCTCCAAATGGAAATAAAGCGCAGGGAAATGCTCAACCTAGGCATTTTTTTTGGGATCATGTATTTGCTACCTTTGAAAAAGGTGGATCAAAAAAATATTACGATCCATCCTACGGAATTAGAGGAGATGCATATTATTCCGATCATGTAAAACTGCTAAAAGCATATTCCTCTCAAGCATTAACTGGTGTTATTTTTTCTAAATATACACGTTCGGGAGAGCCTTTTATTGATCTAATGCATTCGGGTACATGCATTGATATACAGACGAAGGATCCTCTTTGTACACCTTTTTTATACAAAACCACAACCACTGAAATGGAAAAATATTTGCCAGTATTTTTATTTAAAACAGTAGAAAAAAAATTTTACTTTTCAGATGAAAATAAAACGATATACTTATGATGTATAAATCATTTCTACTATTTACATTTCATTTATGTGTTTTATACTGCAACGCCCAAACAACAAATAAAACAAAGACAACCATGGAAGCATATCATAAAAAAATAGATAATCTAGAAGTGAAAATGCTTGTAGAAACGGATGTAAAGAATGTAAAAACATCTTGGGATATATATCTATATAATAGTAAAAGAGATAGTGTGTTGATAGAGCATTTGGAAATGAATCGTATTTGTGATGAAGAAAAAGATTATATGAGGGGAGATGTCAGGAAGTATATACTCGTTGGCGATGTGATTTTGGTTGACAAGAACATCTACCTCATGCTCTACGACAACGGAAATACCTATTTGTATACGTATGAATTTACTGATTATAAAACATTTACAAAGAAAAAATGTTTTGCAGGATATATCTTTTGTGGCACTTATGAAAATTTCGGATATCCCAATTATTCAGAATTTATTAAAAAAATTACAGATCATGATCTTGTAATCAAT
>NZ_CALMGQ010000162.1 GCF_937863595.1 uncultured Cytophaga sp. | reverse complement strand
GGAAAATAACAGACGATCACTGAGCAGATATTTGCTGCCTGAGAACTCCAACAAGGGCGTGTGGGATGCAGACGTTAGGCGAATTGTAGTTAGCAACTGTGCAATAATTCTCGCCCTTGTCGGAGTTCCCAAGGCCTCACAAAACAATTAATGATCGCATCATTCCCCTTGGGTCTCCGACAAGCCTATGTTAGAGAGCAATCAGCCAAAACAAAATAAGAAACTTTTTTCACCACGTTTTTATAACACATAAATGCGTTCTTCGCCGACAGCTTGTCGGAGACTCAGGGAAATAACAGTCACTCATTGAGCAGATATTTGTTCCCTGAAAACTCCAACAAGGTCAAGACTACTAACAGCAATTCAACAAATCCTCTTTATGGCCTTTCCCCCAAAACATACAACCTAAAATAAAATCACGTATCTTGCTATTGAATTTAAAACCATAATCCTCTACAAAAATGTCTGCTCTAGCAATTTTCGGAATTTGTATTTTAATAACGCTTGCCTTAATCATTATCCCTATTCTTTTTATTGGTGAGGGTTTAGTTATGTTGGTTATTATATTTCCTTCCATATTTGCAAAAGCAGTAACGGGCGAACGCGGAGTGGATTTTGGAGGTAAATCGTTTGTTTATTCCATCTTTTTATTTTTGTTTGTAGCCATAGAAATAGCGCTTATGGCCTCCGTGTTTTTTGGCTTTTACTGTTTGTTTTTTGGTTATCCAATAACCGAAGCAACTAATAGCTTAGTTGAAACTGCCTTTAGTGACACAAAACTCAATTGGCTGCTTCACATCAATCAGCTATTATTCATTATGATAAGTCTTTTTTTAGGATTATTTATATACAACTCCATTAAACGTTCAGAACAGATTAAAAAAATGAGTCGAACACAAATGCTACTTTATAGACTGTTACCGATTCTTTCATTTCCAATTGGCTTTGTGTATTTATATTCAACCTTACACTATTTAGAAGAATATCCATCTGCAGCCAACATAAGCAGCCCAGCAATTGTAGCTGGTTATTTGTATGCCCTTTACATTATCCATGCACTCTTTCGTTCTATTTCAAGTTATATCACGTTAATACGTTACAATATAAAAAGCATTGCTCCGTATAATTGGCTTATGTTTTTTATTGGGCTTTTTTTTAATTCTACTTTTTTATATTTCTTCTATCAAATTAATTCGCACATTTAGTTCAATGAATAGAAGAATAACGAAAAGCACACACCCGATCTTGTCAAAATTTTCATACCTCAAAAAATAGACTCTGAACGTATCTTTCCAATTTTACTATTTGGAAAATTAAATTAAGTAAGCCTCTTCCAAAAAAAAATATTTTTAGACAACTTTCGTATTTAATAACTATTCATTATTGGAAATTCTCCAACAACCTGTGGAGGCCTGAAAAATATATCAAATGCGAACTTGGACAATAATAGAAAAACTGATTGAATAAAAATTTCAAAGGCTATTAAAAAATCAAATATTAAATCTCATAAAATCACTTTTGTAGAATATCGTCAAACTACTACGCCAACCAAATACCTTATACTTTTAAAGACAACAATCACTACCCAAACTATTGTTAATCCAAATAACTAATCATTAAAAAGGCAAGCATTATAATTTTTAAATGATTGTTGTATATTAGGCATAATTTAAATCAAACCTTCATCTTTGAATATTTTCAAATGAGATTCAGCGATTATTCAAATTACGATGATTACGACGACGAATAAGCATAGCTGTTGAATACACATTCAGATATAATATTCGTTTGAGATTGCACACAATTAGCCTTTGAAATTTAAAGCAAAAACGATGTGTTTATAAAATAAAATTTCCAGACAACATGATCCTTGCCTGGAAATTTTATTTTATAAATGGGTGGATTTTTTATCCGTGCTATTGAATGGCTTTTTTCAAAATAGAACCAAACCCTCCATATTCTTTAACGCCACTTAGATTGGCTAGTATTGAACCCAATCCTCCAATTCGGCCGCCTTGTATGACACCCAATAATGTACCTCCTAGCCCACCACCTAAGCCGCCCTTTTCTAAACTTCCAGACTGAACTTTATTAGCAACCATTTTAGAAAGTATGAAAGGTGCAGATAAACCAATCAATCCCTTTACCATACTCGTTATCGGAATATTGACATCACTAAGCATTTGCATAAAACCATGTCTTTCAAAAAAACCTTCATCTGTAGCATCTTCGGGAGAACTTACTATTGCATGACTCTTTTCTAGTATATGTGCTAATACCTTCTTTTGCTCATCAGTAATGTCAAGATACGTGCAAATATCTTTTATCTTTTCTTCTTCGTCTACCGTATACTTCCCATCTGACTGCGCGAAACTGATAATATCTGCTATCAAAGAAAACCGCAAATTACTTTGTTTTAATACAGACAACTGTTCCGTTAAATGTGTATTGTTAGGATCTTTTGCAGCTTCTTCAGCACTACTCCTACTAATGGCTGCTGCATCAGATAAGGCTGCGAGATAATCTAGTTCGTCTTTCGTAGCGCTGCGATCAGCTGTAGCAATAGATGCAATGACAACTATGTAGGCTTCCTTTTCTTTTGTATTATATGTACTTAATAATGCGACTTCGTTCATGACTCATTTAATTTTTTACATGAATAATATACAAAAACCTTGCAAACTATATCGAAGATAAAAGCATAAATATTTTCTATACGTATAGTATTTATTTAACACCCTCCTTTAGCATAACAACTCAAATAACCGCATCATTCAAACATACTTATCAGTCAGGTGATCCTATTAAAAATTAGCCCTTTGTTTTAAGAATTTTTATCCCATAAAATACTTCATTCTTTCTCAAATCTCTATGTTTTCCCCGAAAGGAAATATTCGAACATATTGAATGAACCCCTCAATTAATAATAATGCCCAATTTTACTTTAGCACATAATTGATCAAAATGGCTTTTTTACAACAAAAGGATTAAAAAGTATAAGCATACATTCCTATTTAATTCGGAATTTTGACATATCAAATTATTTCAATTAGCTATGGAAAAGTTATTTTATAAAGTATTCGTTCAAGAAGACGACAAAGAAGTTCAAAAAATAATCTTAGAAGATTATAAAGATAATAACTATAAAATTAGTTTTTTCTCAAAATCAGATTCTGTTTTTGACTTGCTAAATTTCAATCCCGACATTTTGGTTCAAGACTATCTAAAAAATAAAATTGTAAATTGTTTGGAATGGTCTACTCCATATAATTATTAAAACATAATATTTACACCTACTGCCTATTTATTCTAACAAAAAAACATACATTAAATAGGCAGTAGTACTTTAAAGATTGTACCTACTCCTACTTCACTTTCCACTTCAATTCTACCTCCCAAGGAATCTACTTGTCTTTTTACTAGATGCAAGCCCAATCCTTTACCTTCAACGTGGAAGTGGAAACGTTTATAAAATCCAAAAAGCTTATCTTTATATTTTTCTAAATCAATTCCAATACCTTTGTCTGCTACTTCAATGCACATTAATCTTTCCGTTATACCATAAGATTTAATAGATATGTTTGGAACCTTACCCGCCTGATGGTATTTCAATGCATTGGATACTAAATTATATAATATATTATGAATAAAACTTTTAAGTGACAATGCAACAGCGTGTTTTGAGAAATCTACAGAAATAGTCGGATTAGTTTGCTTTATTTCAGCTTCCAATAAAAACAATACAGTCTCAAACTCATCACCCAAATCAATCGGCGCCAACGCAGATTTTATGTCGCTAATAGATAGCAAATGATTTAAATCTTTAATGACACTATCTAAATGATTTGCAGATTTCGTCATATGTGATACAATTTCATTTTTATCAGATACACTTTCATAATCATTCCCTAATAAATTAAGTAATCCCATGAGTGTGACAATAGGCGCTCTCAAATTATGTGAAATAATATACGAATATTGATTAAGCTGTTCATTTTGCTGGAGCAATTCTGAATTTGCTTTTTCTAATTTTGATTCATATTCTTTTCGTTCCGTATCATCATTACCTATCAATGAAACGCCCACCAATTCGCCTTTACGATAAACAGGTTGCAACATTATATCTAAAATAAAAGGTTTATCCTTATAAATATATTCTCTTGTATAAGAAATAATTTCACCTTGCAATACTTTTTTAAAATTTTCATTAAATTCCTCTCTATTTTCTTCTTTCAAATAAGCATCAAAACGTTCGCCCAAAGCAATAAATTTACCAAATAAAAATATACTCTTGTCGTAAGATGCTCTATTGAACCAAATAAATTGACTTTCTTTATCAAACAAAGATATAATCTGTGATGAACCCTCAAATAATGCAGATAACTTTTGTTCGCTTTTGATGGCTTCCTTATTGGCAAGCACTTGTGATGTGGTTTCTCTACCTACAAAATATGCATATTGAACCTCCCCCAGTTGATTTTTAATTGCAGACATGTGATTCAAAAAATACTTATACCCTGAACTCACTTCCCCTTCAGCTTCATACACACATGTTTCTCCAGTAGCAAAAACGGTATCCAAAACATTCTTTAGTTGTTCTTTCATTGATGGTGGAGCAATATCAAAAATATTCATCCCTTTGTATTTATCTAATTGCTCAGAAGGAACACTAGGAAAATGAGAAAATATAATATTGGCATTTAAATCTAATTGAAAAATAATATCTAGCGAAGATTCTAAAAATAATTTATCAATATTCAATTGAGTTTTCTTTTCATACCCCTCAATGATTAATTTCAATCTGTTAATTTCTTCATTTAAATCTTCCATAGCTGAAAATTTGCAATTCGTATTGATAAATATCAAATGTTTATTTTTACTTTATTTTAATCTGCTAGAAAAAGCAACACCACATGCTTAGCCAAGCATACTCGATTAAGCCCGAGATACGATATATTTTTTTTACTCATGTTATTCTTCAGGTAAATATATTTTAAACGTACTACCTATTCCAACTTCACTTTCAATTTCAATCGTTCCGCCTAATGCATCTATGTGCTTTTTTATTAAATGTAAACCAAGCCCTTTACCTTCTACATGAAAATGGAATCGCTTATAAAATCCAAAAATTTTATCTTGATACTTTACCAAATCGATTCCAATACCTTCATCTTTGACTTCTATACAAATTCTATTATTTGATGTATGATATGATTTTATAAAAACTCGAGGAGGTTTTCCGTATTTACAATATTTTAGTGCGTTGGACAATAAATTAAATAAAATATTATGAATATAACTTTTAAGAGAAAATACTGTACGGCAATCTGAAAAATCAAAATCTATGAAAGCGTTAGATTGATGAATTTCTCTTTCTAATAAAAACTGCACAATTTCAAATTCTTCTTTTAAATCCACGTGTATCATAACCTTTCGCTGGTCATTTACCGTTAACAAATGATTTAAATCTTTAATTATTGTATCCAAATGATTCGCCGTTTTTGTTATGAGCGGAACCATTTCATTACGCTCAACATTACTAGTGCTTTCTTGATCAAACAACTCAATCAAGCCCATTAACGTTACTATAGGTGCTCGTAAATTATGTGAAATGATGTATGAATATTGATTGAGTTGTTCATTTTGCTGCAACAACTCATTATTTGCTTTTTCTAATTTAACCTCGTATTCTTTCCGTTCCGTTTCGTTCGTTCCAATTAATGAAACGCCAATTAATAATCCATCTTGATATACTGGTTGCAATAAAATCTCTAAAAATATAGTTTGCCCCTCATACAAATATTCTCTATAATAGGAAATTGTTTTACCCTCCAAAACACTATTAAACTTAATCAAATAATCTTTTCGGTTTGCCTCAGGCAAATAATCAGAAAAACAATCTCCGACAGCAATATACCTGCCGAATATGTATATACTGTCGTCGTAAGCAGCTTTATTAAACCAAATAAATACATTATTGATATCAAATAATGCTATAATTTGTGATGATCCTTCAAACAGTGCTTTTAATTTCTTTTCGCTTTCAATAACTCTATAACCAGAAGTTCGCTGTTGCGTTATTTCTCTACAAACAAAATAGGCAAACTCTACGTTGCCGTATTCGTTTTTTATTGAAGATACTTGGTTCAAATAGTATTTGTAATCCCCCCTAATTAACCCTTCGGTTTCGTACACATAAGACTCACCTGTTTCAAAAACAGCAACCAACATTTCGCGCATTTTATGAGTCATCGGAATGGGTTCAACATTAAATACGTTTAATCCAATATATAACTTCAATTTTTCAGCAGACCAGCCAGGTATATTAACTGCAAAAATGTTGTAGGAAGAATCTACTTGCACAATAATATCAGGTGACGTTTCTGAAAATATTTTATACGCACTGAGTTGACTATTACTTTTCAACTCTGCATTTTCTGCTTTCAATAATAAATTTTCCTTCTGTAATTCCTCAAGGGTAGTCGCCATATAGAAAGCTACTTATAAGTTTGCACATAAAAAATTATTTTCTTTTCAAAATGTATTTTATCAACTCACATTTCAATAATCAACATAGAAATGAACGATTCATTATTCCGTATCAAATAATAGTTGCGGATATATTTAAAATCCCTAAGACCTTTTTAAATCCCTAAGACCTTTTTTTACTTAACTCTCAGGAAATGCATCCCAACCCGTTAACATTTGTTAATAATTTAAATATCAAACAGTTGTGATGGATAAATTTTGTTTAATCTTAGTATATTAACAACTCATTATTATAAAACATGTTGATGCCTACATTTAAACTTTACGTAATTTGTGCCGCAATTACGTTTATACTTTTACTAGTTATAACAATACTTTCTGAAGGTGGATTTGTTTTTGCATTATTTTACATCAACGTTCTTTTCGTACAGTTGATCACACCAAATATGGCGGATGAAAATGCCATGGGTTTGGCATTACTATTTTTCATTATAGAAATAGTTCTATCACCCACAATTTTATTTGGCGTATGCAAAATTTTAATATCTAAACCACAATAATTTATCACGCTATTTAATACCCACACTAAAGTGGGCCTGTAGTCTTATAGAATAAAATGGCATTAATTGCGTTCTTCTCTCATGCTTGCATAAAAATACCATACATAAATCAACTTATCCACTCAACCTATAAAAATACACTCATGTTAACTTTCGGTCTTCTTATAATTAGTTTTTTTATTGCGTTAATTGTTCTTATACTATTATGGGTAATAAGTGAAGGTGAATTTTTTGCTACTTTAGTTCGCATCCAATACATTATTTTCAGAATCTTCACTGGCGAGCGCAACGAGGAAGATGCCTTCACCTGGGCCATTATTTTTGTTGTAATTGAATTGTTGTGTTCACCAGTACTCGTTTTTTATCTATTGAAACTTTTATAGTAGATTATTAACAGTAGCTTAAAACAATCGAAATTATTTTAAAGCAAACTATTAAAGTAGATAAATATAGTACTCTGAAATGGTTCAATCAAAATCTATGCATTTATTACTAATCAAAAAAGCGATATAACAAAAGATTACATCGCTTTTTTGATTGGTAATTATTCCGGAATGAGTGTTACTTCTTGCTCACTCTCCAAATTGTATTTGCAGAATCATCTGCCACCAGAATGGATCCATCTGGAAGCACTGCAATGCCTACAGGTCTGCCATATACTTCATTTTCATTAGCAACAAAACCCGTTAAAAAGTCTTGAGGTTCTCCAGAAGGTTTTCCGTTTTTGAAAGGAACGAACACAACTTTATATCCTGCAAAGGTAGACTTATTCCAAGATCCATGCTGACCAATAAAAGCGCCTCCATGATAGTTCTCAGGAAATGTATTTCCTGTATAAAATGCCAATCCAAGAGAGGCTGTATGAGAGCCTAATGACACTTCCGGTACAATTGCTGTTTTAACTAAATCCATTCTTTCACCATTCATTCGAGGGTCTACATGTTGCCCCCAATAAGAATATGGCCAACCATAAAAACCACCTGCTGTAACACTCGTTAAATAATCGGGGACCAATTCGTCCCCCAACTCATCGCGTTCATTTACGGCTGTCCAAAGCACGTTTGATTCAGCATTAAATTCCATACCAACAGGATTTCGCAACCCAGAGGCAAATACCTTCTTATTACTTCCATCCAAATTCATAACCAATATATTGGCGCGCATCACTTCATCGTCTATGCCATGTTCTGCAACATTACTTGAAGAGCCAACTGTTATAAATAATTTATCTTTTGATTTGTTGGTAATAAGATTCCGTGTCCAATGATTGTTATATCCATTTGCAGGTAAATCTGTTATTTTTTTACCGGTAGCTGTAATATTCGTTTGCCCTTGTTTATAGGGAAATGCTACAACGCCGTCCGTATTTGCTACATAAAATATTTCCCCGACCAAAACCATTCCCAAAGGCTGATTCAAGTCCTTCAAAAACACTTCTCTCATTTCAAATATGCCATCTTTATTTGCATCTCTAAACAAGGTGATCCGATCAGCACTTCCAGAACTCATTCTTGATTTTGAATTTCCACTTACAAATGCTGCTGCTGCTTTCAAAGCTCCTTTCGTTCCTGCTTCCGCAATTAACACATCACCATTTGGCAACACATATATCCATCTTGGATTTTCCAACTTATCTGAAAACTTCTGAACAACAAATCCCTCTGGAGCAACAGGCATATTACCGTCTGCCCAACCAATTGCTTTACTAAACTTCTTGGCAGATTCGGTCGCATATGGCTGAGCCAAAATGCTACTTGAATCTACAATGGAAACAGTTCCATTGTTAGATTTTTCTGAAACAGTTACAGGACTTGAACAGGAGCAATAAATGCTCATTAAAATTATAACTAAAATAAATCGTTCCATTAAATATGTATTTTATGCTGTCTAATAAAAAAAACTTATTCAGAAATAATAAGTGTTACCTTATTTACTTTATTTAATTCAAGATTTTCCAATTTTTCCCCAGCTCCAAAATTGTTTTTATCTCCTTTTTCTGCACTAACATAATAGTTCAACTCTTTTAGATCTTGGAAATAAATCTGTCCTTTCGCATCGGTTTTGCCACCCGCTACAGGATTCGTGCTTTTTTCATAATCTTCCTTATTAGCATACAAAGTTACGGTAACGTCCTTTTCAACGGAGCCTAAACCATTACGTACAGTTAATTTTACACTTGTAGGAATTAATTGTACAGTAAATGAACTAAGCAAAAATAATATAACAAATAGTGAGTAGATTTTAGTTTTCATATGTTTTGTAATTAAAATACGTGTTTATATGAATATACAAAAAAATCAGACAGGTAAAAATATTTTAAAGATCGTGCCCTCATTAATTTTACTTTGAACCTCAACCCTACCGCCCAATAAATCAACTTGTTTTTTGACTAAATGCAATCCCAAGCCCTTGCCCTCCACATGAGAATGGAATCGTTTGTAGAAGCCAAATAGTTTATTGCCATATTTATCCAAATCAAGGCCCAATCCATTGTCTTCGCATTGGATACAAAATTCCTTTTCGTTTTCTAGATAACAACTAATGTGCAAAACAGGCAATACGTTTGTACGTTTGTATTTAATGCCATTTGAAATTAAATTATACAGAATACTGTGAACATAACTTTTAATTGAAAAAAAGTTATGGCATTCCCCAAAATTATATATTATTTGGGCGCTGGCATTATGAATTTGTGTACTTAATAAAAATTCAATTACTTCACATTCCTCTTTTAAATTAATTTTAGTAAGTAAGTCACCTTTTTGCTCCTCATGCGAAATAACTTCTGTTAGATCTTTAATAATCGTATCAAAATTTAATGCAGATTTATAAATAAGTTGCATCAACTCTTCTACTTGTTGAGAGTTATTTTTTTCATGTTCAAACAACTTTACCAAACCCATTAGCGTTGCAACTGGCCCCCTTAAATTGTGAGAGATTATGTGTGAATAATGATTGAGCTGTTCATTTTGACTAACCAACTCTAGATTTATTCTTTTTAAATAATCTTCATATTCTTTATGTTTCGTAACATTTATGCCGGTTAAAGAAACTCCCACAACTTCTGTTTCCTCATATATCGGACTTAATGTATACTCAATATATATGCTTTTTTTATTTACCGTTGCATTACGTGTGTAAATAACATTTTCTCCATTTATAGCTCTATTGAAATTAGAAATAAATAAATCGCGCTGGCTTTTCTCAATATAAGATTCGGCAGACTCTCCCATTACTAGTAATCTTCCCAATATTGCTGGACTTCTATCCAATGCGTTTTTATTAAACCAAACAAAATTTCCTTTTAGATCTAATATTGTTAAAATCTGAATTGAATTTTCATATACTGTTTTTAACTTTCGTTCACTTTCTAATAATATTTTTTCTGCTTTTTTTTGAGTGGTTATATCTTTACTTACAAAATAGGCAGAAACAATCTCATCCAACTCATTACGAATAGGCGCCACATAATTATCATAGTACCGATAAGCTCCTAATGTGATTCCATCAGACTCGTATTGCACCACTTTACCTTGTTCATAAACGTCTTCTAAAGCGGCAACCATTTTTTCATGTGCATAAACTGGTGTTATGTCAAAAATGTTTTTCCCAACCAAGGCTTGCAATCGCTCCTTAGGAATGGATGGGATATGAATAATTAAGACCTTGTAAGATAAATCTAATTGAATAATGATATCTGGAGATGAATCTAGGATAACTTTATATGCATCTGATTCTATTTGATTTTTTAAACGCAAAACCTCTGCTTTTAAAAATTCGTTTTCCGACCTTAAACTCTCTATTTCAGAAGTCATTTTATACAAATTAAAAAAAATACCTATTGTTAGTAACCGGTGGATTCTAATCATAAATGCAACACCCCTCCATTTTCAATCGTTTTCGAATAA
>NZ_CALMGQ010000161.1 GCF_937863595.1 uncultured Cytophaga sp. | reverse complement strand
TCTAAATTTCAACTCGAATTGATAGAGTTGTTGTGAAATTATTTTAGCAGACTCACTCATTGGAAAACTACCTTCCAATTTTATACACTACAGCTGACCCAACAATAAAATATGTCGCCTATAATTATAAATGCCCTACCAATTAGATTGATAGGGCATTTATAATTAAAAGATTTAAAAAACTTATTTTATAATAAAATGTTCTTCTCCAATTTTCAAGCCATCTACATACAACTCAATAATATGTAGTCCTTTTTTATAATGTTTCGGATGTTTATATAAAAAATCAACATCCAGAAATTTCCCATCGTAGTTGCTACTTACCTTTAACGTATATGCTGTTTCTACACCATTTAAATTAAACAAACCACCACCTGCAATTGGGTCATTAATATCGGTTCCTTTGGGATCAACCAAACGCATCATTACAGATTTATAACCTGCATTTTTAGGGTCTGAACTAACCATATTAAATGATACGTGAATAATTTTAAAGCTCGATTTTTGAGGATCTTCCGCTGTAACTATTCTAGAAGAATCGGATAAATTCTCAATATCTTTAACAAGAACAACTTTTAAGTTTTCTGCTCTTATGGTCTGATGATTCTTTAATTGAGCAATACTAGGTATTGCTTGAAATAAAAACAAAATCAGTGAAACCGCAAAAACCTTACTATTTTTAAATGTAATCATGTCTATTTTTATACTTTTACTCACAAAATTTTATACAATTGCCAAATTTATCAATAAAACGCGTTTTTTCGTTTATAACAACCTCGGCCATTCCATTTACGATATCATACGCATAATCATAAATAAAGGGTATGCTTAATTTACCTTTATTATCTACATATCCATATTTACCATCTTTTGTTACAACTGCAAAACCTTCAGAAAAAGGCCTCATCACCTTATAGGTAAATGGACTTACAACTTCATTTTCTGTATTAATACATCCCCAATACCCACTCTTAACTGCCATTATGGTGCCAGAAATATCTCTATCTTCTAACCATTTATATTCCAAGGGTATAACTAACGTACCAATTTTGTTAATATAACCATATGAATTATTTTTTTTAACCTTTGCGTATCCATTTGAAAAGTCTGAAACCCAATCATACATAAATGGAATAATCATTGTACCCGATGCATTAGCAAAACCCCAACGTTGATTTTTCTGTACTCGAACAAAATCGTCTTTAAAAACAGAAACCCAATCTTGCTCTATAGGCAAAATTACATTTCCACTTTTACCGATAATGCCAAATTTATCGTCTTTAGATACGACTGCAACACCCTTACTAAAATTAGCCGCTTCTTGAAACTGTGGTGTTATAACAATCTTACCAATCGTATTGATATACCCATATTGATTATTTTTCTTTACAACTGCCAAGCCATCTGAAAACTCTATAGCAAATTCAAATTGCGGAGTAATAACAACTTTTCCAGTTTTATCGATATAACCATACTTTCCATCCTTTTTTATCACAGCAAATCCTTCCGAAAACGGAAACGCTTGATCAAATTTTGCAGGAATTTTCAATGTGCCCAACTTATCAATATAGCCCCAACTATCTACCGATTTAATAGCAGATAAACCTTCGGTGAATGAATACGCAGAATCGTATTTCAATATAATTTTTATAGCACCCGTTTGGTCAATAAAATACGCTTTACCCAAACGATATACCAATGCTCTGTTTTCCGAAAAAGGAAATGCCTTTTCATAAATAGGTTTGATAAGCTCTTTTCCCGTTTCAGCATTTATGTATCCAAACTTTCCTCCTGAAACAAATAAGGTTGGAACGGATTGGGCAAAGCTACTTATGGAACTTTGAAGAACAAAGAATAAAACAACACGGATAATAAATTTCATATTCAATTTAATAAGAATGTTTTGAACAGGTATTAATATTCACAAAAGTAAGCGAATATATAAGAGATCGTTTCAAGAACGCCAATTATTGTATTGCCAGTAGTTTCAGATATTCCTATAAATATTTCCTTTCTCTTCTTTTGGCTCTTCTTTTTATCTGGCTTCGACTTTTGATTTTCAAAGCTTGGCAAAATCACAACGCTTGAATCGTGCTGATATGAATATTCAACTACAGGTCTAAATACTATAGGTTTCGCTAGCGAATGTATTTGCACAACAAAAAAAAGTAACAGCCCTACCCATAGATATTTATATGTATTCATATAATTGATTTTAATACGTAATGTAAATTTATTATCCTCTAAAAATCAAGCGATATAAAATTACAATCAAACAAATCAAAAAGATTGATATCGATATCTTATTTACAATATGCATTGCTTTTATTGTCATCGATTCTTTTACCCCTTTATCTCTTTTACGAAAGAAATACCTAACCAAGGGACCAAAATTAAAATATTCTTTCATTTCCATCTTTGAGTATCAAATTAAGTGTTTTACAAATCTTATATATATTCGGAGACAATAGGCTCCAACCACTTCCCATCTTCCTTAATAATATTAATCAACTCATCTACTGCTTTATCCGACGAAACTGCTTTTTTAACAACCGTTTGTCCTCTATATAGTGCAATCTTATCTTTACCTACACCCACATAACCATAATCGGCATCGGCCATTTCCCCCGGACCATTAACGATACAGCCCATAATACCAATCTTCACTCCTTTTAAATGATCGGTCCGTTTACGAATCATAGCCGTAGTTTCTTGCAGATCAAACAAGGTTCTTCCGCAAGAAGGGCACGAAATATATTCCGTTTTAGTCATTCGCGTGCGCGCAGCTTGTAAAATTCCGAAAGCTATATTATTTAGATTCTTCAAGTTGGCCAACAAACTCATTTTATTTTCAGATATTAATTTATTGGTTGATAAATAAATACCATCACCCAAACCATCAATAAGTAATCCACCCACATCTGTAGATGCTGCCAAAATCAAGGATTCTTCATTTTTATGTGCATACGCACGTTTTATAATAACAGGCGTTTTAAGTTCCCTATTCATTAAGGTAATAAAACTTCTGCGCAATTCTGCCATAGCATGTTCGTTGAATGATTCTAATATCAATACTACAGATGCATCTGCTTCCATTTTTAGTAGCAATTTTTCATCAATATCCTCAATATCAGCCAATACAAAATTCAACTGAGGGTGTTTCACCACATCTGTTTTATACCAACGTGCTGCAAATAATGGATAAACATGTGTTTGATCATCTAGTACCTTCCAAGTATCCGCATCCACAATTTCTTTTAAGCCATTGGGCATCATAAATGGAGCCTTGTTATGGCCAGTATAAATAAAGTCCGCACCCAAATCATTCATACTCCACTTATCCAATGCAGGTAAATAAAAATGCCCGATTGGTTTTAAATCTTGTACTTCTAGGTTTTCAATCAAACTATAATCGGCAATTACTCGAGGAACATTCGTTGCACCGATGGTATGTACATCTAACGTTTTTCTTCTTTTATATGAAAATGGATTTATCGGATTTTTTTCAACAAATGGAATAGGAGTATGTTTTGACCTACCTACATA
The DNA here is from genome assembly GCF_937863595.1 of uncultured Cytophaga sp. Classification (GTDB taxonomy): domain Bacteria; phylum Bacteroidota; class Bacteroidia; order Cytophagales; family Cytophagaceae; genus Cytophaga. The sequence continues at coordinate 7,384 of NZ_CALMGQ010000161.1, read as the reverse complement.
TCGATCAACTAATTTTGCAGCAACCGGAATTTCAAATTCTGGGGCTTCTGTTAAGGACACCCGAACGGTATCTCCCAAGCCATCTTCTAACAAACTACCGATACCAACCGCAGATTTAATTCTACCATCTTCGGCTTCCCCGGCTTCTGTTACACCTAAATGTAAGGGGTAAGGACGAAGGCCTTCTTCCTCTAATTTTTGAACCAACAAGCGGTATGCCTGCACCATAACTTGGGTATTGCTTGCTTTCATAGATATTACAATATTGTAATATTCCAAGTCTTCACAAATACGTAAAAATTCCAAAGCAGACTCAACCATGCCCAAAGGAGTGTCTCCATAACGCGATAAAATTCGGTCAGAAAGGGAACCATGATTGGTACCAATCCGCATCGCAGTTCCGTATTCTTTACAAATTGTTACCAAGGGAACGAACTTTTCACGGATCCGAACCAGCTCTTCTTGATAGGAAGCATCGGTATATTCGATGACTTCAAACTTCTTTTTATCGGCATAATTGCCCGGATTAATACGAACCTTTTCAACTATTTTAGCAGCAAGTTCGGCCGCATTTGGAGTGAAATGTATGTCGGCTACCAAGGGAACATCGTACCCTCTTTTCAACAATTCCTTTTTTATCTCCGCTAGGTTTTGTGCTTCCTTTACACTTGGAGCTGTCACTCTGACATACTCACAACCAGCATCCACCATCCGAATAATTTGTTCCACACTACCTAATGTATCCATAGTATCCACCGTTGTCATCGACTGAAGTCGGATCGGATTATCACCTCCCATTGGGATTTTACCTATGGTAACCACACTTGATTTTCTACGGATATACTGGGTCAAACTTGAGCAGTATTTTGAGTTTATGGAAGAATGTTCGTTTGCTGACATCTCTTGATTATATTATATATTCGGAATTTAGCTTTTTTATTGAAATGAAGGAATGTTTTCTTCATTTATTGGAAAATATAAGATCTTTAATTATTTTAGACTAGTCTAAAATTCAATGCTTATATTTTTATAATTCAGTATACTTATGTAATTAATGATAAACTATTACTTTATACTTTTTAAATCATTAATTCTATAATTTTTTAGGTGTTATTTACTTACAATTGCTATTTTATGAGTAATAACGTAGCGATCTGATATATAAATCGCACCTAATTGATTCCTAAATATCCCCCAACTGAGGGCGCAAAAGTAGCTCTTCCACCACCGTTTGGTTCGACAAATTATATACCCCCCAAATAGCATCTGCTACATCTTCGGGTTTCATAAATCGTTCTTTCGGCAGATCCACTCCTTCCCAAGAAGCAGTTAAAGTTGCACCGGGTAAAACAGCAGTCACCCGAATATTGTGTTCCTTCATTTCTTCCCTCAGCACTTTTGTCATGCCTAAAAGTGCAAATTTTGATATGCAGTAAGAACCTCCCGAAACGTATGGAACGATACTCGCCGTAGAACAGATATTGAAAATTGTCCCAACCTTTTTAGAAATCATCCCAGGTATGATTCCTCGACTAATATCGTAAGCGCTCATCAAATTGGTTTGGATTTGATTTTCCAAAACACCTTCTGCTTCATTATGGATTTGACCAACCACAAACAAGCCTGCATTGTTTACTAAAACATCTACAGTTCGATTCAATGTCTTGTAGGTTTCAAGGATGACTTCTCTCCCTTTTTTTGTAGATAAGTCGGCAACACAAGTTACTATTTGAACATCCTTATTCAATTCACATATTGTACTTTTTAAAGATTCTAAATCTGAAGTATTTCGAGCGCAAGTAAGGATATCAAAACCTTGAGAAGCAAATTTCTCAACAAGAGCCTTCCCTATCCCCTTTGTTCCACCTGTAATTATTGCTAGCTTATTCATTTTATTTAAATTGTTTGGCACTTAAATATACCTTAATTTAGTAAGGATTTTAACGACACTCGTTCTAATATTGACAAAGTAAGCCAATGAAAAGTTTTGGGAAATACATAATTTTGATGAGTACCCTATTTGTACGCAGAGAAAAATTCAGCGTTTATTGGAAGCTTACCATTGATGAATGTATACTCATTGGGACCAATTCGATCTTCATTGTTGCAATTGTTTCTTCCTTTATTGGAGCAGTAACCTGTATTCAAACTGCGGCAAATTTAGTAAGTCCACTTGTACCTATTTATGTAGTTGCCTCCGTAGTGAGGGAAATGTCCATTTTAGAGCTTGCTCCTACTTTTACCTGTGTGGTTTTGGCCGGAAAAGTTGGATCAAGCATTGCAGGCCAATTAGGGACCATGCGAATAACGGAACAAATTGACGCACTAGAAGTTATGGGTATAAACTCTGCTTCATACCTTATTTTACCAAAAATTCTTGCTAGTTTAATTACAATACCGATGCTTGTTACGTTCGCTGGTCTGTTATCTATCCTGGGCGGTTATATTGCAGGTATCATGGGAAATATCATCTCTACACAAGATTTTATATACGGCATTCAAATTGATTTTAATGAATTTAATGTAACGTTTGCTTTAATAAAAGCATTCGTTTTTGCATTTCTTATCTCTTCTATTTCTGCATTTCAAGGTTATTTTACAAAAGGCGGCGCATTGGAAGTCGGACAATCTTCCACTTCGGCAGTGGTAAAAAGTTGTATCGCTGTTTTGGTTGCAGATTTAGCACTTGCCCAATTATTATTAAACTAAGTATTCAAGGGTATTATTGACTTCCAATTATGATTGAATGTAAGAATATCAACAAAGCATTTAACGGCAAGCAAATCTTAACGGATATTTCGGCTACGTTTGAACAAGGCAAAACAAACTTAATTATTGGTGCAAGTGGTACAGGTAAAAGTGTCTTATTAAAAACATTGGTTGGATTGGTGAAGCCAGATTCTGGTTCTATATTATACGACAACCGTGATTTTACAGCAGCAGATAAAGACGAAAAACAGGAAATTCGCCGCGAAATAGGAATGCTCTTTCAAGGTGGCGCCCTATTTGATTCAAAAACTGTTGCAGAAAATGTACTTTTCCCCTTAGATATGTTAAGCGACATGTCAAAATCAGAAAAGGCAGACCGAGTGCAATTTTGTCTACAGCGTGTTGGATTGGACCATGCAGCCCACTTAATGCCCTCTGAAATAAGCGGTGGTATGGCAAAACGCGTTGGAATTGCACGTGCGATAGTAATGAATTCCAAATACCTTTTTTGTGACGAACCCAACTCGGGCTTAGATCCTCAAACATCCATTCGAATTGACAATCTCATTCAAGAAATCACACATGAATTTAATATTACCACGGTTGTAGTTACCCATGATATGAATTCAATGCTGGAAATTGGCGAAAACATCATCTTCATGTTTAAAGGCCAAAAAATCTGGGAAGGTACCAAAGAAGTGATTTTAGGAACGACAGTTGAAGAACTTCAAAACTTTATTTTTGCAAGTAAGTTGATACGAGATATGAAAAATTAGTGGCCAGTTGTCAGTCGTTAGTGGACAGAAAAAATGAGTATCTAGGAAATTAGATACTCATTTTTGATTCGGGGGTATTTTTTTATCCTAAAGTAAATCCCCCTGTGATTATATTTCATTTTGCCCTTTATGATTCTTTATGAAATAATAAATTATTCAAAACACCTGGAATCAATGTGTATTCATAAATCTTTCATCCATTGGTTACACGATCAATAAGTTCCGAGATAATACTCGACCACCCTGTTTGATGGCTAGCACCAAGACCTTGTCCTGTATCTCCATGAAAATATTCATAGAATAAAATCAAATGTTGAAAGTTGGGATCTTCTTTATACAGTGGGTTTTTACCATGTATTGGCCGATCACCGGATTCATCTGGAAGATACTTATTTATCAATCGTTGAGTCAATGCAAGCATTACTTGATTTAGATTTAAGTAATTCCCAGAATGACTTGGAAATTCCACTTTCAAATCATCTCCATAATATTCATGATAGGTATCTAATGCTTCTAAAATCAGGTAGTTAATAGGTACCCATAAAGGTCCCCTCCAATTAGAATTTCCTCCAAAAATACCTGTTGTTGATTCGGCAGGTTCGTAGTCCAGTTTGTATTCTTTACCTTCTAGTGTCAAAGAATATGGATGACATGAATAATATTTTGATACCGATCGAATTCCATAAGAAGATAAAAATTCATTCTCATCCAACATAATTTCTAAAATACGAAGTAATTTATCTTTCGGAATAATGGATAACAGCACATCCTTATTTGAATCATAGGGTTCAATTTCTTTCAATTTGCCCTGTGTATTTCTCATGTTTCGGAACCATTGCAGTCGAGCATGAAAGCTTTTCAACTTTGAAAAATATTCTTTTTTAATAATTGAAACTCCAAACAAACACGATAAGCCAACAATCGATCGTACTTCAATAGGAATGCGTTTGCCATCTGGTAAAATAGCAATGTCGTAAAAATAGCCATCCTTTTCATTCCATAAATTCTTTTTGTCTTGATCAAATTGATTAAATGCTTCAGAAATATGATCAAAGTGTTCATAAAATTTTGTTGTTACATCTTCAAATGCAGGATCATGCATTGCAATCTCCAATGCAATGCCCAACATATTCCCAGCATACATAGCCATCCAACATGTTGCGTCTGCTTCCTCCATCTTAAAGCCTTCTGGCAAATTACTGCGATCAAACAAACCAATATTATCCAATCCTAAAAATCCGCCTTCAAAAATATTTCTATTAAATTGGTCTTTTCTATTCACCCACCAAGTGAAATTAATGAGCAACTTAGAGAAAACACGTTTTAAAAAATCTACGTCTGAAAAACCAGTTTTCTTCTGTTCAATTTGATATACTTTTAGAGCTGCCCATGCATGCACCGGTGGGTTTGCATCAGAAAAACTCCATTCATAGGCAGGTATTTGTCCATCGGGTTGCATATACCATTCGCGCATAATCAATATGAGCTGTGATTTTGCAAATTCTGCATCTACCATTGACATGGTAACACAATGAAAGGCTAAATCCCAAGATGCATACCAAGGATATTCCCATTTATCAGGCATAGAAATAATATCTGCATTATCTAAATACTTCCAATCACTGTTCCTTCCCTGCTTTCTAGATTCTGGTGGAGGAGGCATTGTTTTATCTCCTTTTAACCAATCCTCAATGTTGTAATTATAATACTGTTTACTCCATAATAATCCAGAAAGTGCTTGACGTTGTACGCTCCTATAATCTTCATTTTTATTATTTTTATGAATATCATCGTAAAATACATTCGCCTCTTCGATACGTTTATCAAATGTAGATTCAAAATCAGAAAAGGGATTCTCTTTTTTCTCTTTACAAAACCGAAGTTTAATAACGGTAGATTGTTTCGCAGGTATTTGAAGTTCATAGATTGGAGCGACTTTAGTACCTGATTTTTTTTCTTTAAAAATATCATAGCTGTTATTTATAACTGCAGTATGAAAGGCATCTTTTACATAAGGGGTTTTATTTTCAACCCCATACATACGTTCTGTATTCGTTTCATTCTCTGTAAATAGGATTCGTTCAGGCACATCAAAGTATAGGTTATAATTACCCATAATATTATGAGTAGTTTCAATGGATGCGAAGGTTTCCGTATGCGAACCGATACGCAAGCATGGTACATAATCTGTCAAGCCAAACATCCATCTATTGCGAAACCATAATGTTGGCAACATTGTAAGTGTTGAATCATCATTGCTTCTATTAAATACACTTACCTTTATAAAGATATCCTCATCGTCTTCTTTAGCATATTCTATATAAATATCCCAATAGGTATTATTTTTGAATATATCCGTATCTATTAATTCATACTCTCCAAGCGACGGTTGTGCTTTGCGCTCATTATTAATGCGAATTAAATCTTCATATGGATATGATACTTGTGGGTATTTATACAACATCTTCATATAAGAATGTGAAGGTGTATTATCTAAATAATAATACAATTCCTTTACATCTTCTCCATGATTCCCTTCTTGACTCGTTAAACCAAAAAATCGTTCTTTAAGTATTGGATCCTTTCCATTCCAAAAAGAAAATGCAAAACACATTTCTTGATGATGATCTGAAAATCCACCAATTCCATCTTCGCCCCATCTATATACTTTTGAACGTGCGTGATCATGAGGAAAATAGGTCCAGGCAGAACCATCTGCACTATAATCCTCCCGTACAGTTCCCCATTGTCGCTCGCTTAAATAAGGCCCCCACTTATGCCAATATTTGGTTTTATTATAATTTTCTTTAATCCTATTCGCTTCGTTATTATCACTCATATAGGTTTATAAATTATTATTTCAATGGAGTATTATTAATGTATATAAAGATTCTGGTAGCAATCTGAAGTAAATGAATGTACTTAAAATAAATCGTTTAACTAAAAATACTTTATTAAAAAATGGCAAACTATTTTACCTTTAGCCTTTTAACATATACGTAGTATGATTTCTAAAATAAGGCACTCAATTGCATGCGACCTGTATGTATCGTTTTAACAGATTCGGATTTACGACCTTCATAGCTAAATGAAATTTGCAAGCCATTCGTCAATCGCTCTTGCCAATTAATATTCCAAGTAATGTTATTGCCATTCAATAACGCTTCTTGTATTTCATAGGCTATCGGACTGTTTTGAAGTGTCCCATTTAAATTAGAGTTTATCCGAATGTATTTTAGTGTTGAGGTTAATGTTCTTTTTGATAATTTATTAATTTTTAATTCTGTACCAACATTATACAACAGCGCATTTTCACCCTTTCCACCCGTAAATGTATTTACTTTATAAGCAAGTCCCATCAACAAACTCAAACGCAGATTGCTTCTTGGCTGTATTGAAAACTCATTGTCTATTTTCTTATATTGAATATGATAATTCCTATTGGTATTAAAGTCTGAATTGACATTGCTAAAGCCTGTCGTAAGCTTTGTTTTAAAGGCATACATCCGTTTAAATGTTCCTCGTAATCCATATATCAAATCGTTTACAGATTGGTTTTCGAATCCCTGAGTTAAAAATTGTCGTGATTCATTTAATGTTAAAGCTAGATCCATACCAAATAAGGAACTTGACCTGTTATAAAATAATACCGAACGCAACACACGCTGATACGCAAGTAAATTAGTATCCGATGCACTCGGAGAGCTTGGATTAAATCTGCTCCATAAATTATCGTCCGTAGTTTTGTTATTTAAAGTTATAGAAGAAGTATTAGATAATTTACTTAACGTTTTCAGTGTAAAACTTGATTTTGATTTCCACTTTCTTGGCATAGAAACATCCAACCTATAGTTTATCAAATTTGTATACGCTTTATAATAATCATTCGATGGTAAATA
>NZ_CALMGQ010000160.1 GCF_937863595.1 uncultured Cytophaga sp. | reverse complement strand
ATTGCAGGGATTTCAACGGTTATTGTAGTCCCTTCCCCAATTATACTATTAAATATAAGATTTCCATTTAACAAACTCACCCTTTCTCTAATATTAGTCATTCCTCTACCACTACCATCTGTCTTTCTTTTATCTTGAGGAGTAAACCCTTTGCCATTATCCTCCACTGAAAAACGGATTTTATCTTTTTCGAATTGCAAATCCAAAATAATATTGCTTGCATCTGCATATTTGAGGGCGTTATTCAATGCTTCTTGTATAATTCTATAAGTGTTAATTTCCGTATTTTTATCAAAACGCCCTATATTAGCCAATCCAACATACTGTATATTAACATTATTTTCTCCTAAAATAGAAAATCGTTCACTCAAATGATGTAATGCAGCACCTAAACCAAAATCATTCAACACACTTGGCATTAAATCAAATGAAATTCTTCGTACCTCCAATATAGTATCCTGAAGCATATTTTTAATGCTATCAAGATAGCCCTGCTCTTCTGGGGTTGAAGGTGTTGGAATACCTTGTATATTAAATTTTAACGCAGTCAACATTTGCCCTAAACCATCATGTAATTCTCTTGCAATTTTTCTTCTTTCTCTTTCTTGACCTTCCAATACAGAGGATGTGCGAATTTTATGTTCATGAACACTTTGTTTAAATTTTTCAGACAAATCTGTATAGATCGCAATATATTGAGTAGGTATTTGCTCATCATTCAAGACAGGTATAATAGTTGTATCTAACCAAACATAGGATCCATCTTTAGCTTTATTACGTATTTCATCATTCCATACACTACCATTAGAAATTGTTTCCCATAGACGATCAAAAAATTGTTTAGAATGATATTGACTACTTAACATATCTAACCTCTGACCAATCAATTCAGTTCTAGGATATTTAACTATTTCGCAAAACGTATCATTAGCATACGTAATAACTCCGTATCGATCTGTACGAATCATAATCGTTGCAAGCTCTAATGCATAATTGACCCATTTGATTTCTTTTAATGTATTGTTTAATGAATTGTTTGTAATTTTTATCTTATGGGTCAAAGCGCCTGATCTTTGTTCTGCTCCAATAAGATCATAGATGATTTTTTTAATTTTCAATGATATTGGTCGAAAAATAAAAAGACCTTCTCCAACAAGTATCAGTAAGGTTAGTATAAAAAGTACCCATTCAACATTGCTTAAAAATAATACCTTTTGACATGCTTCAAAATCATACTGATAAACAATCTGGTTCATCTTCGTTAAAAATACGTTCTCATTATTAAGAACAGCCCTCAAAGCAATATCAATATTAATTATATTACGTTGCTCCTTTTTTGCCTCGTTTGAAATTACGAATGCATTATTATAAACACGATAAAAAAAGGGATCGATATCCAAAAACATTTTCTGAATAACTACGCTTCCCGTTTTTGGAAGACCAAATTTTTCACTCCCATTCAATAAACCTAATTGTCGGGCTTCCCACAGAATAAGTAAAGAATCGAGGGTTGTTCCTAGGTTCCTACATGAAGTATTTGAAATAGAATCTCTAATTAAGAGGCAAAGTTTAGTGATTTGTTGACTAGAATAACGCTGAGTACCTGCTATATTAATAACATACGAATCGCTTAGCTGCTTTTTTATAGATCGTTGAATAACCAGTTGACCTAAAACTGTAAGAATGGCCAGCGTTAACAATGCAAGAATATACAACTTAGTAAGTCTTCCTGATGAGTTTTCCTGGATTTCTATATCTTTTATTTTGCTACTTTCCATGATATATATACGTAAAAATACCTATTTTTATAGAAAATAAAAATAAGAATATACATCTTCCAAAGCCATATGTCACAAAACAGACTTGAAGAATTACTTAAAAAGAAAGGTATTGGCCCAGAAGGTAGTAAGACTTTAAAAATCGACGAATTAAATGAAATAGAATATCTCTTTCAAGATGATACATTAAGCTTAACGACTAAAGCAACAATACTTACTGCATTGTTAATGTTACCTCCTAGCGAAATCGAATCTACTTGGTTAATGAATTTCAAAAATAAGTACACGAAAATATTGCCAAGAGAATTATTTGTATTCATTGAAACAGAAATTGCAACTTCATTGTTTGAAAAATATCTTATTCAAACAATCAAACACATACACCTTAGCTATACAGAAGCTTCTGAGGCAATGGAATTATTGCTTTGTGATGATTCCATTCCTGAATTTCAAAAAGGTGCTTTTTTAGAAGCTCAACGATTGAAACGTGAATCATTTGAAGAAAACAAAGCTTTTTTTGATGTTTTATGGAAACATACCGATAGAATTGAATCAACGCTTCCAATACTATTTGACATAAGCGATAATTATGACGGCTTCAATCGATATCATAATTTCGCACCGTTTTTTGCTGCAGCAATCGCATCTTGTGGCTACCCGTGTATCATTCATAGTATCGATAGTGTTGCGCCAAAGTTTGGAATAACATCTCATAAAATAATTCGTGCGTGTAATGGTAAAGCAGATAAATCAATTGAAGCAACTTTAAAACATGTTTCAAATCCAAAAATAGCGTGGGGCTATATCGATCAATCTATTTTCCATCCTTTGCTATATAAATTAAAAACCATTCGCAAAGAAATGGTAAAACGTCCATTTTTGGCAACATTTGAAAAAATGATGCAACCCATCCAAGCAATACATGGAAACCACTTATTAACAGGCTACACACATGCACATTATAGAAAGGAAGTTGCAGAACAACTTCAAAGTCAAAACAAAGTAGCTGCAGCACTTGTTATTAAAGGCATTGAAGGTTCTTCTTGTCCTCCATTAAATAGAGAAACCATTAAAGTAACTGTTACCAAAGAAGGTATTTCAGATGAAACAATTCATGCTTCCGAATTTATTGACACTGTTGTAAATCAATTGCCATCTAAAAATATAGAGATACAAGAATCCGTTAAACTAGGCTTAGATGCCTTAGATGGAGTAGAAAATGAAGCCTACCATCAAATAGTATACTATACTATAATGGCTATTTCAGGATTTGGTTTCGAAAGTAAAGAAAGTGTATCGAAAAAAATAAAATCTCATTTAAAGAATGGAATCGTTCTTGAACATTTTAAATGTGGTCTAGTGTAATCTGGGCAACCAACTTGGCTTTTCTACTTGACCCATGGAATTTTGAATGGTTCCAATGCGCTTTTGTAAATAGGTACTGGGTTTCACTGGTGACCATTTTAAAGGTGATGGTAAAATTGCGGTAATAGATGCGGCTTGCTTGCTTGTTAATTTTTTACTAGTGGTATTGAAATATTTATTTGAAGCAGCTTCTACACCATAATACCCATTTCCTACTTCAATAATATTTAAATAAACTTCCATAATACGCTCCTTAGACCATATCATTTCGATTAAAAAAGTAAAATATGTTTCAAAACCCTTCCGAATCCAGGTTCTGGATGGAATTAAAAAAACATTTTTTGCTGTTTGTTGACTAATTGTTGACCCACCCTTCATTCGTTTGCCTTTGTGTTTGCTATTATAATCCATGGCTTTTCGAATAGCCTCCCACTGAAAACCATGATGTGTTAAAAAGTTCTGATCCTCTGCAGCCATAACCGATAAAATCATATTGGGAGAAATTTCATCTATATCTTTCCATTCTTTATGAATAGCTATAGATTTATTCCCTTTAATAATTCCCTCTCCTAAACGAATAACCATTAAGGGAGTAACAATTGGATTGATGAATTTATGGATTAAAACAAGCTGAATACTATATACAAAAAAATAAAGCACTGTCGTAATTAAAATTAATCTAACTCTCTTCATTACGTTATAAATGCGGGTTTCAAATTTATTACAAATCTAATAAATTTGAATTACTTGATTTCATTTAAAATGGGTAAATTGAAAAAAATATTTTCGCATGAACAAATCGGATGCACTATTGCGCATTGAAGCACTAAGCAAGGAGCTTCATTATCACAACAATTTATATTATCAACAAGACCGTACCGAAATAACGGATTTTGAGTTTGACGCATTGTTGGCTGAACTCATAGAACTAGAAAGTCTTTTTCCTGAAAGTATTAAAACCGATTCTCCGTCGCAACGCGTTGGAGGAACTGTTGTAAAAGCATTCAATTCTATTACACACAAATACCCAATGCTTTCCTTATCAAATACCTATTCGGAGAGTGAAATACGAGAATTTGATGAACGCGTTCAAAAGTCTGTTGGCAGACCTGTTGAATATGTCTGTGAAATGAAATTTGACGGCGTAGCAATGAGTTTAACGTATATCAACGGAATATTAACACATGCCGTAACCAGAGGCGATGGCGTTAGAGGCGATGATGTAACGCATAATATTAAAACTATAAAAAGCATTCCGCTTAAAATTCAAGCATCTGATATACCTGCAGAATTTGAAGTACGTGGCGAAGTCTATTTGCCCTATGAAATGTTTGAACGCATTAATAAAGAGCGTGAAGACATTGGAGAAGCTCTTTTAGCAAATCCTCGTAATGCAGCTAGTGGAACCGTAAAAATGCAAGATTCGAGCATTGTAGCGAAACGGTCTCTGGATTGTTTCGTCTATTCACTTCTTCAAGACCATTCTACTACTGCGTCACACGCAACTTCATTAAAGAAACTAAAAGACTGGGGATTTAGAGTTTCCGATTCCTATAAAATATGTACATCCGTAGATGAAATAATTACTTATATAAATTATTGGAGCGAAGCTCGGTTTAAACTCCCCTTGGCTACGGACGGGATTGTCATCAAAGTAAATGATTTGCAGCTACAATCAGAATTAGGCATGACCGCTAAAAGTCCGCGTTGGGCTATAGCATACAAATTTAAAGCGGAAGAAGCAACGACTCCTATCATTTCTATAGAATATCAAGTTGGGAGAACAGGTGCAGTTACTCCTGTTGCGAATTTAAAACCCGTGCATCTTGCAGGCACAACTGTAAAACGAGCAACCCTACACAACGCAAACGAAATAGACCGATTGGATTTACATGAAGGCGATACTATTTTTGTAGAAAAAGGTGGAGAGATCATTCCCAAAATAACTCGTGTTGATTTATCTAAACGAATATCAAATAGTAAAAAAATAAACTTTATAAAAAACTGCCCTGTTTGTGATAGCAATTTGATTCGCGTGGAAGGTGAAGCTGCTTGGTATTGCCCAAATGAAAAAGGATGTGCGCCACAAATAACAGGTAAAATTGAGCATTTCATTCAACGTAAAGCCATGAATATTGATGGTATTGGTTCAGAAACAATTGAACTATTATATCAAAAAGGCTTAATAAAAAATATAGCAGATCTGTACGCATTAACATATGAACAATTAATATCATTAGATCGATTTGGAGAGAAATCTGTTACAAACGCCCTAAACGGAATTGAAGCATCCAAAAACACACCCTTTAAAAGTGTATTATTTGCGATAGGTATTCGATTTGTAGGTGTAAACGGTGCAGAGAAGTTAGCACTTCATTTTAAGAACATTGAAAACATTCAAAATGCTTCCAAACAGGCTTTATTAGAAGCACCGGAGATTGGTGACAAAATTGCAGAAAGTATTATAGAATGGTTTTCTATTGAAGAAAATAAAGTCATTCTTCAAAAACTAAAAAATGCAGGTGTTCGCCTTGAATTAAGTGAAGGTGAAATCCTAGTAAAGGATTCTGATATCTTTATGGGTAAAAGTTTTGTCATTTCTGGCGTATTCGAAAAGTATGAACGAGACGAATTAAAAGAAATCATTTTAAAAAATGGTGGAAAGGTCAACTCAGGCATTACAGGCAAACTCGACTATCTAGTTGCAGGTGAAAATATGGGTCCAGCCAAATTAGAAAAAGCGAAGAAACTGAACATTAAGATCATTTCAGAATCTGAATTTGAAAACTTATTAAATTCTTGATTCTTTTTACACAAATACGAAAATACAGGTCAGGTATTTTCCTAATGTTCTGATAATTTGCCAATTTTGCATATAATATAAAAACTACAATCGTGCATACGTTTTACGGTACAGGTACAGCTCTAATCACCCCATTTAATAATGATCATTCGGTAGATTACGATGCATTCAAAAAGTTAATTGAATTTAACATCAGTTCTGGTGTTGACTATTTAGTTGTTAACGGAACTACTGCAGAATCCGCAACAACTTCGAAGGAAGAAAAAGCGAAGTTATTAGAAGTAGCAATAGATGTAAATAAAGGGCGCATACCTCTTATGTACGGAATTGGAGGAAATGATACTGCAGAAGTTATTCAACGTATTGGCAATACTAATTTTAAAGCTGTTGATGCACTATTGTCTGTTTGTCCATACTACAACAAGCCCTCTCAAGCAGGAGTCATAGAACATTATAAGGCAATTGCTGCAAAATCTCCCGTACCTGTATTAGCGTATAACGTTCCAGGCAGAACAGGAATAAACATGTCTGCTAACACATCGATACGTTTAAGTGAGGTTGTAAATATATTTGGAGTAAAAGAAGCAAGTGGCGATTTAGTTCAAGCACTTGAAATTATAAAAAATACACCTAAAGAGTTTCTGGTAATTTCTGGAGACGATTTATTAGCGGTACCAACTATTTCAATTGGTGCTGTAGGTGCAATTTCTGTGTTATCAAACACATATCCTGAGAAATTTTCTGAAATGATAAAAGCGGCAATACAATCCCGTTTTCAGCATGCAACAGAAACACTAATTACCTTTACTGAAATTAATCCATTGATGTATGAAGAAGGGAATCCTGTAGGCGTTAAAGCCTTATTACAACATTTAGGGATTTGTTTGAATGAAGTACGCTTACCATTAGTAAAAGCTTCTGAAGGATTACAAGAGCGGATTATTGAGGCACATAAAAAAATTGCATAACATCTTATTGCCTTTAAAGACATAAAAAAAGTCCTACTAAATTTAGTAGGACTTTTTTTATGTCTTTAAAGATCTAAATTAGTTATTCAGCAGAATTTTTCGAATCCTGAACTTCTTTTCTAATTTCTTGTGCAATGTTTTTCAAGTCTTGCATACCTTTTCTTACTCTAGTACCAGCGGCACTATTTTCTTTTTCATAGAATTTAACAAAGTCTCCTTCTAAAGAAGAAACAAGGTCTTTAAGTTGTTCAAATCTGTTCATTGTTTCCAAAAATTTTGAGTTTACTAATGGTTTTATTAATTGAAAATACGAATTTATATGCAATTGACCAATTCTGGACCAATAAATTTATATTTTTTATTTTTAAATTGAAATATTTGTTAAGCTTTTGCTGTACACACCTTGTTTCAATTTCTCTGCAACTTCAGCAAATGCAATTATCGTTCTGTCTACATCTGCAATTGTATGCTCAGCTGTTGGGATTAGTCTCAACATCATAACACCTTTAGGTACAACAGGATAAATAACAATCGAACAGAAAATACCATAATTTTCTCTAAGATCAATTATCATTTGAGCAGCTTCAGATTCAGTACCACTCAAATATACTGGAGTTACAGGCGATTCTGTATTACCGATATTAAATCCTTTTTCTTTTAAGCCTTTTTGCAATGCGCGTACAACCTTCCAAAGATTTTCTCTTAGTTGAGGTTGTGTACGAAGCAATTCCAAACGTTTCATATTTCCAACTACAAATGCCATTGGCAATGTTTTAGCGAAAATTTGAGAACGCGTATTGTATCTTAAGTATTGAATAATATTTTCTTTAGAAGCAACAAATGCACCAACGCTTGCCATAGACTTAGCAAATGTAGAGAAGTAAATATCTACTTCGTCTTGAACACCTTGCTCTTCAGCCGCACCCGCACCCGTTTTACCCATAGTACCAAACCCATGTGCATCGTCAATTAATAAACGGAAAGAATATTGTTTTTTCAATTCAACAATTTCTTTCAATTTACCCATATCCCCTGCCATGCCGAAAACACCTTCAGTAATTACCAAAATTGAACCTTTAGTGGGATCAATCATTTTATTGGCACGTTCTAATTGCATTTTCAAATTATCAATATCGTTATGAGGGAATACCAAACGTTTACCAATATGCATACGCATACCATCGATAATACATGCATGAGATTCAGAATCATAAATTACGATATCATGACGATCTAATAAAGCATCGATAATAGACATAATACCTTGGTAACCGAAGTTTAAAACCATGGCATCTTCTTTACCCATAAAACTGGATAATTGAGATTCAAATTCTTCAATCAAATTGGAGTTGCCAGACATCATACGAGCACCCATTGGGTATGCAAGACCGAAATCTGCAGATCCTTCTGCATCTGCCTTACGAACTTCTGGATGATTCGCTAACCCTATATAATTGTTCAAACTCCAGTTCAAAACATCTTTTCCCCTAAACTTCATATGAGGAGCAATATCACCTTCAAGTTTAGGAAACGCGAAATAACCGTGAGCAATATTTGAGTGCTTCCCTAAGGGCCCTCTGTCGTGCTGTAATTTTTCAAACAGATCCAAAGTAGTATAAATTTAAATAGTTAAATTAAGCTTATTAGTACAATTTTGACAAATCGGTTTAAAACCAATCAAATCTTCCAAATCTAATACTTTAAATGCAAATTTTAAAGAAATGTAGATAAAAAGTCTATTGAGCTGAGTGATTTTTCTGCTTAGATAAACAGCTGTTGTAACACATGATTAATAAATTTAAATTCACAAGTTATGCGCAGAATGAGGTATTTTAAGAATTATTCAATACATTGTTCGAAATTTCAATAAAATCTTTTTTGTACAAAAGGAATATTCAATAATATGAAAAAATCAATTCTATTCTATGTATTTATGTTGTTTGCTCTGTCAACAACTGCTCAAACACTTAATAAGGGTAAAATCTACAACATGCAGGGGCCAAATGCCGCATCTTGGGATTTAGTTGCAAACAAACAACAATTTATTACTGCTAAAGCAGACAATAAAGATTTAGTTAATATTACAGATTCAATTGATTTGCCTGTATTTAAAAAAACGTTTAAATCATACAATTCTACACATTTCGTAAAATTAGAGAGTGGTAAGCTTATTGTTCCTTCCTATGCAAGTCTTGAGTCTGCTTTTAAAGCTGGTAAATCATCTTCTAGTATTGAGAATGTTAAGGTAGGCGAAGTATTCGTTGCAAAAATACGTGAGAATAAAAGTTATGCATTACTTAAAATATTAACTATTAAAGATGATGGCAAATCAAAAAGTAATGGTGGAGACAATAACGATTATATAGAATTTGAATACACTGTTTTCTCAAACTTGGATTTACATGCGTCATTCAATGAAGCATTGTCTTTATATAAAAAGGGTGATTTTATCGGCGCTAGCGAAAAATTCAAACAAGCAGGTAAAGAAGATCCAAATAATTCCGAAGCATTCTATTATTTAGGATTATGTAAATTAGAATTGGGAGACTCCCCTGCAGCAATTGCAGCCTTTGATCAAGCAATTTCCATTAAATCTGACTATACTGCTGCTTATTCTAAAAGAGGTATTGCAAAAGGTAAAGAAGGAATGAGAGACGAATCCATTGCTGATTACACAAAAGCAATAAGCCTTGATTCATCTTATGCAGAAGCATACCAAAATAGAGCGCACGAATTGTTTCTTTTAAGTAGATACGATGAATCAATAACTGATTACACAAAAGTTATTGCACTACAGCCCGATAATTTCCAAGCGTACTATGGTAGAGGGATGTCAAAGGCTGAATTTGGCAAACATGAAGCTGGTATTTTAGATTATACCAAGGCAATAACTTTGTACCCAAACTTCACATATGCGTATTTCTATAGAGGTTTTTCTGAAAGCCATTTAGAACATTATACCAATGCAATTAAAGATTTTGACAAAGCTATCAAACTCGATCCAAACGATTATACAGCTTATTTTAATAGAGCATTTGCTAAAAGACAAGAAGGTGATTTTGATGGTGCAATTAAAGATTATGATAAATGCAATACATTAAAACCACGTTTTGATGAAGCATATTATCAAAAAGCAAATACTCTTTATTTAATGGGTGATAAAGAAGCTGCTACAGCTCAGTATAACAAATCAATTGAATTATTCCCGAATGATGGAGCTGCTTACACGAATCGTGGTTATTTCTTTTTAAATACTAAAAAAGATAAAGAAGCGATGGACGACTTCAATAAAGCAATTTCTTTAGATGGAAATGATGGAGAAGCACATCGTTTAAGAGGTGTATTGAAAAATGACATGAAAGATAAAGTAGGTGCTTGTGAAGATCTTGACAAAGCTGTAAAACTAGGTGACAGCGAAGCAATTGTTTTACAAAAAACTATTTGTAAGAAATAGTGTTCTTACAAACACTAACTAATATCGATATAATTTTGGCTTCTGGTTCTCCCAGAAGAAAACAACTTTTAGAGGATGCGGGATTTCATTTCCGCATCCTTACTAAAGAAGTTGAAGAACATTATCCTATTTATCTTCAACGTTCAGACATCCCGCTTTATTTATCTAAGATTAAAGCGCATTCACTCAAATCAGACTTTCCAGACAGTTTAATTATTGCGGCAGACACTATTGTGGTGCAACGCAGAGAAGTTTTCAACAAGCCTTCTTCCACAGAAGAAGCCAAACAAATGTTATGGAAACTTTCTAATAATATGCATGAAGTTATTACTGGAGTTACTATTTGTTACAAAGGACAAGAACGATCTTTTTTTGAAATAACCGAGGTTTTTTTCAAACCATTAACGGAAGAGGTTATCAACCATTATATTGAGCACTTCAAACCTTTTGACAAGGCAGGAAGCTACGGCATTCAAGAATGGATAGGAATGGTAGGAATTAAAAAAATCCAAGGCGATTTAATGTCAATCACTCCCCCAGGTGTGTAAATATCACACCTAAAAAAGTGATT
>NZ_CALMGQ010000159.1 GCF_937863595.1 uncultured Cytophaga sp. | reverse complement strand
ATATATAGGCGACAAATTAGTTGATTTTGAAGTTCGTTTTCAAGATATTATTTACAATACCTTTCGTATTGATAAATATACCTTTTTAATTAAATCGTCCGATGCCATAACTGTTATCGTTGATGGCGACGAAAGCAATACAGTGCCTCTTTTAAAAATGCGCAATCTAAAATAAATCATAAATTACTCGACTAAAATTATTTATGAAAACAGATTCGAATTTTTTTGAAGAAATTCATGCTAGGGAGCAAAAAAGTAAGAAAAGGAGCTGGATGCGTCAATCATTTACCTTTAAGCATGGTTTGGCAATTGGCGCATTATGTATGATCGGTATATTAATTATTGGAAGTTTTAGAGCGGTAAATCCGCTACAAGACTCAATCGAGATGCTCTCCTTGCATTTAGATTCCATACAAATTCAGCAAAATGAACGCATCATTCAATTGCTAGAAGTAAGTTCTAAACGCGATACTACAATTATACATATCGTCGCTCCAGCTTTTTAAGGAATCAATGATGCCAATTCTGCAACTTATCTGCAGTTTACGTGTTAAATTTAATATATAGTTTATTTTCCTAAAGGGCTTTATAGAAATATAGAGCCCTTTTTTTGTATCTTTATTAATCCTTTTATCAAGCATTAAGTATAGCGTGATCACTCTATTTTAATGATTGATCATTCACTCTACTAAATAAAAAAAATGAGCATTTTAGTTACTGTCTGCATTTTGTTGTTGTTAGCTTATATTTTTGATTTAACAGCATCCTTTACAAAAATTCCTTCTGTTATTTTATTACTCATTTCAGGATGGTGTGTTCAACAATTGGCTACGTGGTTTCATGTTACGGTACAAGATTTAAATCCATTGTTGCCCGTTTTAGGAACCGTAGGTTTGATTTTAATTGTAATGGAAGGAGCATTGGAGATAGAATTGGATCGTTCTAAAATACCTATGATTAAAAAATCGATGGTTGTAGCATTGATACCTATGGTGATGCTGGCTTTTTTATTAGGGTATCTGTTTCAATATTTAGGTGGATACACCTTGAAAGATAGTCTTACCTATGCCATGCCATTTTGTGTGATCAGTAGTTCTATTGCTATACCAAGTGTAAAAGGATTGAATTCACATATACGCGACTTTGTCGTTTTTGAAACTAGTGTTTCCGATATTTTAGGCGTGTTATTCTTTAATTTCTTAGCATTAAACAGTATCATCACAACAGACTCATTAGTTGAATTTGGTATACAAATAGTAGTGATCACGATTGTTTCATTTATTGCAACAGTTGGTTTGTCTTTATTATTAACTAAAGTAAATCATCATATTAAATATTCTCCCATTATCATCATTATTATATTGATATATGGAGTTTCCAAATTCTATCATTTACCTGGTTTGATTTTTATCATTATTTTCGGAATTATCTTGGGCAATTTAGATCAAGTTCGGAAGTTAAAATTTATGCATAAATTAAGACCAGAGGCTCTAGAAGGGGAGGTTGTAAAACTTAAAGAATTGTTAATTGAGGCTACCTTTTTAATTCGAGCACTTTTCTTTTTACTATTTGGTTTCTTAATGGAAACCAGAGAAATGTTAAACCCGGATACGATTTTATATGCAGTGGGCATTGTGTTGGCAATTATTCTAACACGTGTTTTTCAATTGCTTGTTTTGAAAATACCTTTGATGCCCTTATTGTTTATTGCTCCAAGAGGTTTGATTACTATCTTATTATTTGTTGCAATTGTGCCATTGCCTACAGATGCAATTATTAACAAATCTTTAATCGTTCAAGTAATTATCTTAACTTCTTTAGTTATGATGCTTGGGTTGATGTATACACCTAAAAATTTAACTGCTGAAGCGGAAGAAAAAGATGATATTGAAGTAGATGAAAAAACCATTGAAAAATTGGAATCTTAATTTATTGTTAAGCATTTATTAACGATTAGAAAATTAATTACACTATTTATGTTAGGCTTAAAATTACCTACCGATCCACGTTGGGTTGAAATTGTAGAATCAAATATCCCTGAAATATTAACGGATCATGCGTATTGCGAGCAGAAGGCTACAACCAATGCCATGTACATTGTAATCAATTTTCCCGAATACACGGAATTGGTAAGCGACATGATTGACTTGGCTCAAGAAGAATTGCAGCACTTTAAAATGGTGCACGATATTATTAAAAAGCGTGGTTTGGTTTTAGGTCGCGAGCGTAAAGATCCCTATGCAGGTGATATTTATGGATTCATGCGTAAAGGACACATACGCAAATTTGTTTTGATTGACCGCTTACTATTTTCTGCATTAATAGAAGCACGTAGTTGCGAGCGTTTTCGTTTGTTAAGCGAACAAATCAGTGATCAAGAATTGAAAGATTTCTATCGCGAATTGATGATCAGTGAAGCGACACATTATAAAACATTTATTAGCTACGCCCGCAAATACAGTGAAGGTGAAGATATTGATAAACGTTGGCAAGAATTTTTGGACTTCGAAGCAACAGTGATTGCTAAGTATGGGGATAGTGCTACGATGCACGGTTAGAAGCCGAAGGATTAAGGCTAAAAGCTTAAAGCTTAAAGTGTTAGTACTTTTATAGTAGTTATTAAATTTCATTCAATGCATATTGTACTGTTCTTTATGTTTTCACCCTATACGTTGCACTTTTACACTCTACACTTTCAACTCCTTTGAAAACAATTGCAATCATCGGTGGTGGTCCAGCTGCAATCATGCTTGCAGCAATGTTGGATGAAACAAAATTCAACGTGCATATCTATGAAAAAAATGCAACGGTCGGTCGGAAATTTTTAGTAGCTGGCGATGGTGGTTTTAATCTGACGCATTCCGAAGATATCAAAACCTTTGTTACACGATATACACCTTCTGATTTTTTAGAAGAGGCTTTGCGTGCATTTTCAAATAAAGATTTGTGTGATTGGCTTTCGAGTATCGGTATTGAAACATATACAGGTTCGAGCAAACGGATTTTTCCTATAAAAGGTATTAAGCCTATTGAAGTCCTTAATGCAATCTTAAAGCGATTGGAACAAAAAAAAGTAACCATACATACATTACATAAGTGGCTGGGATGGACAAATGAGAATGCCTTGCTGTTCGCCCATAAAGAAAGCGATGTTGTTGTAACGGCAGATAAAGTTGTATTTGCATTGGGTGGTGCAAGCTGGAAGGTAACAGGTTCCGATGGACAGTGGTTGAAATTGTTTCAGAAAAAAGATATTCTAACAAACGTATTTCAAGCATCCAATTGTGGGTATACGGTGTCTTGGACGAACGACTTCATTGAGAAATTTGAAGGAGCGTGGCTAAAAAATATTTCTGTATCCTGCGATGGTATTCATAAAAAAGGAGAATTGGTACTTTCTAAATCTGGGATTGAAGGAGGCGCAATATATGCCTTAAGCCCACAGATCAGAACCCAATTTGAATGCAATTCAAAAGCAGAAATCAAAATTGATTTTAAACCTAGTGTGTCTATTGAAGTACTTATTGAAAAACTTTCTATTCAATCGAATAAATCTGTAACACAACAATTAAAAACGGAATTGAATCTTTCGGATGTGCAAATAGCATTGTTAAAATCGCATGTTTCAAAAGAAGCATTCTTACAGCCGAATCTCTTGGCAGAGCATATTAAATCTTTTAATGTACCTGTTACGGGCATTGCACAAATAGATGAAGCCATCTCAACGGTTGGTGGTATTGCATTATCTGAAGTGGATCATACATTTCAATTGAATCGATTGCCCAATCAATATATAATCGGTGAAATGCTAGATTGGGATGCGCCTACAGGCGGGTATTTGTTGCAGGGCTGTTTTTGTATGGGGGCCTGGGTGGCAGCCAAATTCAACCAATAAAAGTTTATTTCCCAGTTGAAATTATTTTTTGTTTGCTAGGTAAAATTGCTTTAAATTTCAAGGCTAAAACCATTTTATTATGAAACATGTCTTTTTAATCTTTTTTATTTCGTTCGTTACTATTTTAAGCGCTCACGCTCAATGCACCGATTTAGTTTATAGTGCTGAAAAAAATCCTGAAAAAGGGACATCAAAGTATAAACTAGAAATTTTAAACAATGGAAATACAGCTAATATTGGCTTAGGTGAAAGTGTTGGATTCTTTTGTACTTTATATGATGCAAATAAAAAAATAATTGTTCATACAATTGTACCAACGACATTTGAAATTCAGGCAGCTACGATGAAATATGTATTTGAAATAAACAATGATATTGTTGTATTTATTGTTAATGCAAATGCTGGCGCTCCTGTTTTGATACGGTATATATTTGATGGCTTTACTGGTAAACTTAAAAAAGAAGAAATAGTACTGTCAAAACCTAAGAGAAAGATAAAGCTTATGTCGGAAGCTGAATACGCCTACGTGATACCCTCTGACTTTTTTATTCAAAAGGATCCCAATAGCGATTATTATGCACTAGCATATTTTGATTTTTATGCTACTTCTATTAATGAGAAAATTGAAGTCTTTCATTATTCTCCTACACATGAAATTATATCGAGGGCTTTTTTGAAAAATCCGGAAATTAAATATTTAAAATTGCATTATGTAAATCTATATGTTAATGGAGAAAAGTCTGTTATTGTATCTTCTTATTTATATAATGTTGATTACGGAAATGAAAAGGATGGAGAAGCGTGTTTTTATTTATCTGAATTGAAAACGGAGAGTACCAGTTTTAATAGTGTGCGTGCTTTTGAAACACCATTTTATAAAAAAGCAGAAGCAATGTTTTTTTTCAATAAAGTGACAAAAAAAGTTTTATTGTTAAGTACGGTTTATGTTAAAGGTAAAAAAGGTCAAAGCGGCGACTATGCTGTCATTTCTCAAGCATTAAATTTGGAAACATTGGCTTTGACAGACGCCTTTAATATATATTCAGAAAAAATAAATGCTGCCTACAAAGCAAATGCTTCAGGATTACTGGATTATTACTCAGGCTTTCCGCAACATTATAGCGTCAATTCAAAAGGGAATTCGATAATTTTATCAGAGATTCTATATAATGGAGTCTATCAATACCTTGGTGTTAGTTGCTTCACACCTACAGGTCAAGAAGTATTCGGTGTATATACAAATTATTTACACAGGCAGTCAAGTTTAGGTATGTCTTTCTCCTATTCAAGAGGACTTAATGGTCAATACTTCTCAAGTTTTTCAGAAACCAATTTGGGTCTTATTTCTGGAAAGTCCAGTAGCTATTTATTCCTAAATAATACAATGGAACGTTTTAAATTGGGTGATAAAGATCCAGCGCCGTGGACTCCAATTAATTCAAATTCGGTAAATTTTACAAGTTTTATATATACCATCGACGATGCAGGGATTGCTTCAAAGGAATATATTTTTGGAGAGCCGATATCTATTTTAGAAAAAAGATATTGTAGATTTAATACTGCTGATTATGATCCCGCAACTGGTTTATATGCTGTGATTGTTGTTGATGACATTAAAGGAAAGAAAACTGTTAGTGTACTTTGGATGCATTTAAAATAAAATTAAAATAAAATTAAAATATGAAAAATTCGTGAACGGGAAAAAAGTTGTAAGCATTGCTTGGATGACCTTGAATTAATTTTTGAAATGTGATCACAAAAAAGCCCATCAATATTTAAATATTGATGGGCTTTTTTATGATCACGTAAGATTTAAGGGATCACAAGTATTACTTTTTAGGAATATGTTTATCCAAGAATGCAGTTGATGCAGCATTCCATTCATTAATTAATTTTGTTCGCTTCGTATTCAGTTCTGTATTTTTTGCATTGTACGTTGCAATCGATCCATTGTATTTTTCCAATGCGGCATTGTATTGATCTATATCTTGTTGTGTTGCTGTTCCTTTTGCTTTCGAATCAATTACTTTTTTTATTTTTTCGAAGTTTTCTTTCGCTAAGAAAAATTCTAATTGTTTTGGTATTTGATTGGTTGATTCGTCTTGATAAAAAACGAGTAAGTTTCTTAATGCCGCTTCTAAGCTACCATCGCCTTTAAAAGACGGTATTGTGTCAAGTGATTTTAAGCCTTCTTTGGAAGCATCCTGTAAGGCTGTTCTGCTTTGTTGAACCACACTGATGTTTCCAGTTGAAATGGCTGCAATCATTTGATTTTCTTGGAACGAACTTTTGAATAAAAGTAAATTTAAATCACTTTGAAATTTCATTACTACATTAGCAATGCTGATAATACGATCACGACTGTCTTCTGTAGCCTTAGCCATGGTAATATTATTTTCAACTGCAAATTTGTTCACTTCTTCATGAACCATATCGCTGCCTTTATTAATTTTTTGATTGGCAATTTCCTGTGACATTACATAGGCTTCCATCATATCATAGGACTGCTCCGCAATAGCTTCCAAATCCATAATTTTTGAATAATCGTTTGCCATTACATTGTAAGAAAGGTTTAAATACGATATCATCGAATCACGCAACTCCGTCTTTCCATTGTAGGCTTTCATTTTAGAGATTTTGCTTTTTGAATTTTTCAAAATAGTCATCACTGCTTGTCTTTGAGATTCTGCTTTTTTAGCGCTCTTGCCATGAGCTACTTGGTTGATGTAATCAAAATAGCCTGTTTTAATAATTGAAAATTCTCCAGTCATACTATTTAAGTATTCTACTGCAGTTTGCGAAAAAGATTGCGTTGCTGTGAAAAGGAATACAGCGAGTACGAGCATGTATTTTTTTGAATGTTTCATATAGTTATTATTATTTGATGTTAATGAAGTCGCACATGATATCGTGCGTTAATTGTAATGTTAAATCTGTTTTTAATTCGTCTAAATATCCTGTATAAAGTTTTTTGTAATTTGCATCGTAATTTAGAAAGTCACTTTCAAGTTGGTTGTAATATACTTGAAATGCTGGTTTGATATAGCTTGCAGCAGCGGATTCTTTTAGCGAATGACTTTTAAATAATTTCATGTCTTTCCAAAATTCAGCTGCACTTAAATGTAGTACAAAATCTTCGTTTTCTGTTCTGTGCAAAGAATCAGACATCTGTGTTAAAAGTTTATATCTTGGCGTTTCTTTTATTCTAGCCGTATACTTTTCATTTAAAATTTTAATGGGTAGTGCTGGTGGAAAAGGGAATACGGCTTTTTTGGGTATTGAATCCCCAATTAAATAATACGGTTCTTTATTTTCGCGTTGGTCTAATATATTTAAATACGGAAGTGTAATATCTGGACGTACACCTTTGCCTTGGTAACTAACTCCGGTAGTTCTATAGATTTTTATTTCTGTAAATTTTACAACGCCAATATTATCATCAGAAGTAAGTTTATCGATTGCTATTGTAGAATCTAAGGGCACCATGTTTTGTCCGGTAGATTTCCCATACGTTTGTTCTCCAACAATAATCGCTCTATGATTATCTTGCATAGCAGCACTAAAAATTTCTGAAGCGGATGCACTATGTCCATTTACCATGATGCACAGCGGTCCATTATAAACTGTGCCGCGGTTCATGTCTTTGGTTAAGATTGCTTTGCCCGAATTGTCAAGTGTGTAAAACAATGGTCCGATATCAATAAAAAGACTTGACATGGATACCGCTTCATATAAGGATCCGCCACCATTATATCTTAAGTCGATAATTAAACCTTGAATGCCTTCATTTTTGAGTTTTAAAATTTCTTTTGATAATTCATTTGCAACACCTAAGGCATTTGGGTTGTTGGAGTCTGTGTAAAAAGAGGGGATAGAGATGTAGCCAATTTTTTTATCATCTTGTATGATATAGCTTTTAACCGTATTGTCTTCAAATTTTATAGCTTCTTTTTTTAATTTTACTTTTTCAATGCTCCCATTTTCTTTTTTTATTTCAAGATCTAAAATGGTATACTTACTATTCTGCAATAACTCGTTTGCTTCTGAATAGGTTAGTGCTATTGGGTCAAATGCTTGTTGGTTTAATTTAAAAGATAATACAAGATCTCCTTCCTGTACACTGTTCGAGAACCATGCAATGCTACCGGGAGCAACATAACTGATGGATAAATTTCCGTAATCGGTTTCTCCGAAGAATACGCCAAAGGTTAATACTTGTGATTGTAATTGCTCAGAAAAATTTTTAAATGTAGCGTAATCATAATATTCAGTATGTGGATCGTAACGCTTGCAGATTGCATTCAGTAAGGCATCTTCAATAGTTGCAAGGAACGTTTTTGAGGGGTTTAATAAAGCTTCAATCTTTTTTAGCTCTTTGTTAATAATGCTGTTTTTTATATCCGTATTATTGGACATAAAATTCTTGGGGGCCGTAGCGTCGTTTATATGAATGGAGTCAATTGCATAATAAGCTTCATTGAGCAGTATCATTTTTATGTAACGCTTCCAACGATTTACCTTTTTTTCTTTCGACTCCATGAATGGTTGTTCTGCAGTAGAGAACGTAATAATCTCGTTTTCTTTAAAGTCTAATTCTTTAGTCGTTAATGCATTCAGAATTGTTTGAGACTCTTTAATTCTAGTTTGATACAAGTCTGAAATTGTTGAAACTAGTTTGCATAAATCATCCGCAGATTTTGGACTAATATTCTGAACTTGAATTAATAAATTTTGTTTGTCTGTTTCATAAAAGTGAATCTTTCTATAGTCCAAATCATTCAATAGTAATTCAATTATTTGTTGTGCAACTTCTTTATTGAATTGAATTGGTGCAACATGTTTTTTTTGAAGCAAGGCCCACAAAGCATCTGTTTTTTTTGAGCAAGTAGTTAAGGTTGTTTTTGATGTATTTTGTGCGAACACGGAAAGGGATAAAAATAAGATGAGAAAGGTAATAGATATTCTCATTTTAGAAATGAATTTGTATCGCATATAAATATCGTAGTAGAATTGGATTTTAATGTAAGACGTTGAAACGAATTATAATGAAACGTTAGATCGCACACATCAATTAGCTATTACGAACATACTAAAATCTTTAAAAAGAACGAAGATAAATAGCATGCCTTTTGTCATTTAAATTATGAAATCGGAAAGAAAGTAGCAGTAATAGTGTTTAACTATAAAAAATGTGTCTTTTATTCAGATGTTTTTGAATTAAAAGAGACAATCGTTTGAAAGAATGTATTTTTAGGAATGAAATTCTACTTACAACCCTGTGCGCAAGGTTGCTGTTTTGTTATCTTTCCATTATACTGGCCTGGAGTTGTACTATTCGTTTTACAACTGTTAAAAGTTAGTGCGAAAAGCGCTATCAATACAATGAATCTTTTTTTCATGTCGGTATAACGCTATAATTTTTAATAATCGTATGTATTAGCGAATGAAATTTTTAAACCACTCTTGAAAATAATGTCCAATGTAAAACACGGGCTTTTGTTCTTCTTTCAAAGCATTTAATAGACCGACTATCCAAAGTGCGAAACAAATGATTTCAAAAGGGAAAAGAAGGAAATATACTCTGAAAAAACCTAAGATCATGGAGCCACCTAAAAATAGTATTTGCAAGCCCAAGGTTTGGCGCAAATGAAAACGTGCAATGGAGTCTTTGGTTTTGCTTTCAAAATACAAAACAAAAGCAATGATCCATCCTAAGAAAGGAATATAGGATAGTAGGGCAATGTTTTTTCCGTTCATAACTGGGTTTGATTTGGTATTTATTAAATTAAAAATTTCTTTTGAGGTAATTAAAAAGCCCCAATTTTTCAACCGAGGCTTTTTAAAATAAAGTACGATCAGATTATAAAATCATACCAGCACCTACTGTTTCGTTGGTAAACTCATCTACCAAAATAACACTACCAGTGATACGGTTTTTATTGTAGCTATCGTAGAACAATGGGCTTGTTGTACGAATCAATACACGACCGATATCGTTCAATCCGATAGTTTTATCATCTTCAATTTTGTGAAGCGTATTGATGTTCATTTTATAACGTACTTCTTTAATTACGCAACGCGCTTCTTTAGTTGTATGTCTAATAACATATTTTCCGCCTGGGTTCATTTTCTTTTCATTCAACCAACAAAGCATGAGTTCAATATCTTGACCCGATTCTGGCTGATTGTTTGGTTTAACAATCATATCTCCACGGCTGATGTCGATATTGTCTTCTAGCGTCATAGTAATAGACATCGGAGGGAAGGCTTCTTCCAACTGACCATCCATAGTTTCTACTGTTTTGATTTTAGTAGTTAAACCAGATGGCAAGTGCATTACTTCATCGCCAGGTTTAAATACGCCACCTTCAACTCTACCAGCAAAGCCTCTGAAATCATGAAACTCGTCCGACTGTGGACGAATTACATACTGCACCGGGAAACGAGAATCAATCATGTTCAAATCAGAAGCAATGTTAACTGTTTCTAATGTGTACATCAATGTGCCACCTTGGTACCAAGGTGTATTTTTAGAAGGTTCTACCACGTTATCGCCCATCAATGCAGAGATTGGGATGAAGCGAATATCCGGAATATTTAATTTTGATGCGAAGTTTGTATACTCTTCACGAATTTTGTTGAATTTCTCTTCACTGAAATCAACCAAGTCCATTTTGTTTACACATACAACAACGTGTTTGATTTGCAATAAAGACGCGATGAATGAGTGGCGACAAGTTTGCTCAATCACACCGTGACGTGCATCAATTAAGATGATTGCTAAATTGGCTGTAGATGCACCCGTAACCATGTTGCGTGTGTATTGTACGTGACCAGGAGTATCTGCAACAATGAATTTACGTTTTGGTGTAGCGAAGTAACGGTACGCAACATCAATGGTGATGCCTTGTTCGCGTTCTGCACGTAAACCATCTGTTAATAAAGAAAGGTCAACATAACCTTTACCTTTACGTGTACTGATTTCTTCAATTTGTTCCATCTGATCTTCAAAGATTGCCTTTGAGTCAAATAACAAACGACCAATTAATGTACTTTTACCATCATCTACACTACCAGCAGTAGTGAAGCGAAGTAAGTCCATGTTTAAATAACTTTCGTTTGTGATGGGTTCTGTAGTCTGATGCATAATATATTTTTCTGCGTTAAACGCTTAAATTAAAAGTAACCTTGTTTCTTACGATCTTCCATCGCTGCTTCCGAACGTTTGTCATCAGCTCTTGTACCACGTTCTGTTTGACGCGCAGTAGCAACCTCTTGTATTACTTGCTCTAATGTTGCTGCATCTGATTCAACAGCACCTGTACATGTAATGTCACCAACCGTACGGAAACGAACTTGCATATTTTCAACTTTTTCACCTTTCATTAACGTAACGAATGGTGAGCTGAACAGCAAGGTACCACCACGGTTAATGATGTCTCTTTTGTGTGTGAAGTAAATGCTTGGTATGTCTAATTTTTCAGAATAGATGTATTGCCACACGTCCATTTCTGTCCAGTTGCTTAATGGGAAAATTCGAAAGTTTTCACCTTGTTGTTTTTTACCATTGTATAAATTCCACAATTCTGGACGTTGGTTTTTAGGATCCCACTGACCGAATTCGTCTCTGTGTGAGAAGAAACGTTCTTTCGCACGTGCTTTCTCTTCGTCGCGACGTGCGCCACCAAAGCACGCATCAAATTTAAATTCTTCGATCGTATCTAAAAGCGTAATCGTTTGCAAACCGTTACGGCTTGGGTTGGGTCCTTTTTCTTCTACCGCACGACCTTGGTCGATTGAGTCTTGTACGTAACGTACAATTAGATTCGCCCCAACTTCGCGCGCCATTTTATCTCTAAATTCTATGGTCTCAACAAAGTTGTGTCCTGTATCTACGTGAACAAGAGGGAAAGGAATCTTTGCAGGAAAGAAAGCCTTTTGAGCTAAACGTACCATTACAATTGAATCTTTTCCACCTGAAAACAAAAGTGCTGGTCTCTCAAACTGAGCAGCAACTTCACGCATCATAAAGATGGCTTCAGACTCAAGTTGTTTTAAATGGGATAGTGTATATGAATTCATAATCTATTGGAATACAAAATTAATAAGAAATTTTAGGAAGGATAGCCGTTAATATTTGTTGCAAACAATCTTCTAAGCTATGTAAATCGGTACGTACTTCTAACGAAGGATGCGTAGGATGTTCAAATGGAGAATCAATGCCTGTAAAGTTTTTAATTTCGCCTGCACGTGCTTTTTTGTAAAGGCCTTTTACATCGCGTTGTTCGCATACTTCAATAGGTGTATGAATAAACAATTCGAAATAATCCTTTTCGCCAATGATATTTTTAGACATCGAACGAATTTCTTCCGTAGGACTGATCAACGAACAAATGGTGATGATGCCACACGCTGCAAACAATTTAGAAGTCTCAGCAGCACGACGGATATTCTCGGTGCGGTCTGCTTCGGTAAAACCTAAGTTGTTGTTAATGCCTGTACGAAGATTATCGCCATCTAATAAGGTGGTTAAAAAGCCACGTTCGTAGAGATCTTTTTCTAATGCTTTTGCAAGTGTACTTTTGCCTGAACCAGATAAGCCAACCATCCATATTACAATGGAATGTTGTTTTAACTGCGCTTCTTTATCCTCGCGTTGAAGGATTTTATCGAATATAGGATGTATGTGATTCACAATCTTTATTTGAAACCGATTTCAAAAATACGACTTTTTGCCTTAAAAACACATTATTCTGGCAATTAAATGCCTAGTAAAAAGCATTTTGTTGAAAATGAACGCTAAGTAGAAAGAGCGAAAATATGGACTTATAGAAAGCCTACCATTAAGAGTTTGGATACGCATGAGTTTTTCAAAAGATTGTAAGGGAGTTTTCTTAAATTGCAGAATAGAAAATAAAAATAAAATTGATGAATAATTTACTTGAGAATGCAATTATTGCCAGCATGGTAGCCGGAAAAGCAATCATGGAAGTGTATGCTATACCTGATTTTACAGATTTAATTGAAATTAAAGACGATAAATCTCCCTTAACGGTCGCCGATAAAAATGCACACCAAGTAATTTATTCCTTACTGAAAGGTGAGTTTCCAGAAATACCGATGATTTCGGAAGAAGGAAAAGGAACACCCTACGCAGAACGCAAAGATTGGAAGAGATATTGGTTGGTAGATCCATTGGATGGTACCAAAGAATTTATCAAACGCAATGGCGAGTTTACAGTAAATATTGCCTTAATGGAAAATAATCGCCCGGTTATGGGTGTTGTATATATTCCAGTAACAGACACGCTTTATGCAGGTGTTGTTGGTAAAGGTGCATTTAAAATTGTAGACGGAATAGAAACGCCAATTACAGTAAGGAAGGCTGAAGAGCAAGGTCGTACCGCGGTTGGTTCTCGTTCGCACAGTTCAGAAGACGAAGCAAAAGTATTGGCGGATTATAAAGTGACGGATTTTATTACTACAGGCAGTTCAATCAAATTTTGTTTAGTAGCAGAAGGAGCTGCAGATTTATATTACCGTGCTGGTCCAACGATGGAGTGGGATACAGCTGCTGGCCAAGCAGTATTAGAAGCCGCAGGCGGAACATTAACAAACCCGGATGGTTCTATGTTTATGTATAATAAAGAGAACTTATTGAATGGAGGGTTCTTGTGTAAGGGGGATATTTAAGAAAGTGGTCAGTGGGAAATAGTGTTCAGTGGTCAGTAAATAGTGGTCAGTGTTTGCTAACTCACTTACGCTGTTGTTGGTGTTTCGGCCTGTGCACATTTGAAACTAGTGAAGAATAATTCACGCCGTTCACCAACAACTGATTGAATATCGAACTATTTATGCGGTTGTTGGTGTTTAGGCCAATACACATTTGAAAATAGCGAAGAGTTATTCATGCCGTCCACCAACAACTGGTTTGCGCTACCATTTAATTAATGCTGAATATTTCTGGTTATTTCTGGCGCGAGTCTTGAGCGAAGCGGGACTCGTATCTATTATTCTTGCAGTCTTTGACTGCGTTTTGTGTAATTACCTTTATTGATTAAATATAATGATTCCAGATTTTCAAAAAATAATGCGTCCATTTTTAAACATTATTTCTGATGGATTAGAGCACACAACTTCTGAAACAAATGAGAAGATAGCAGCTCATTTCAAATTGAGTGAAGAGGAATTAAATCAATACTTACCAAGTGGTGTTGCTAAAACATTTCCTAATAGAGTTGCATGGGCTAAGTCTTATTTCAAAATGGCAGGATTGCTTGAAAATACTAAACGAAGTAGTTTTAAAATTACAGAAGCCGGAAAGCAATTCCTTAAGGATAACCCAACCGAAATAACTATTAAAATTTTGAAAACGTTACCTGCTTTTTTAGAAAGGACAGGACGTTCAAAAGATGAAGGTATTTCTGTAGATATTGATAACACTCAATCCGACGCTACACCAGAAGAAATTTTGGAAAGTAGTTATTTGACTATTCGAAAAAACCTTTCTCAAGAATTATTGTTAAAAGTAAAAAGTTGCACCCCATCTTTTTTCGAAAGTTTAGTTGTCGAGCTGTTAGTCAAAATGGGTTATGGTGGTTCTATTCAAGATGCTGGTCGTTCAATTGGTCGCTCAGGCGATGAAGGGATTGATGGGATTATTAAAGAAGACAGATTGGGTTTAGATGTAATATATATTCAAGCGAAAAGATGGGAAGGCGTTGTTGGTCGGCCAGAAATTCAAAAGTTTATTGGGGCTTTAGCAGGACAAGGAGCGAAGAAAGGTGTTTTTATTACAACTTCACGATTTACGAATGAGGCTAAGGAATATCATCCTAAAAATGATACAAAAATTGTATTAATTGATGGGGAACAATTAACTGATTTAATGATTGATTTCAATTTAGCTGTATCTAAAGTAAATACGTTTGAGATTAAACGTATAGATAATGATTATTTTGGTGAAGAATAGCTAGAGCTCACTTTAGACTCGTATCTATTATTTTGCAGTCTTCGACTGCGTTTTGTATAAACCTCATTACATTTATTTAAGTCGATTTCAAATTTATGAATCCATTAAAAAAAGAGCGCCAGCAACTAGCGAAAGCAATATTAGAAATATACGCTGTTTATATTAGTACGGGAGAAGAAAAAGAACCGATGACAATATCTTTACCAGATTTATCTAGAATGGCAGGGTTACCTCAAGAGTTTACGGAGAATGTATTGATTGAATTTATTGGTGAGAAAATCATCAATATGCAAGAGAGCGCCATTACAATTACGGATGAAAAAGTATTGAAGAAAATTGCTGGGTGAACCTCTCTCTGGCGAACGAATCAGACTCGTGTCTATTATTTTGCAGTCAATGACTGCATTTGTTTATTACAACAGTGATATTTCAATTGTATACTTTCGATGCAAACTTCCTTTAAGCAAATAAGACCCGATAAGGATATCGTAGATAGAGATGGTTCTGTAGCTATTATGATTTTTGCTTTTATATCGGTTGGGCTTATTGTGTTCCTGATTAAAGTAGTTGACCTTCATCCATTATTGATTTTTTTCATCGTATTGCCCATCTTATTGTTTGGAAAGTCTGCAACTAGGAAATATTACGGTGACTGGGCAAAGCAAACTGATATTGTAGGGCAACTTATTTTTGATTTAGATTTTATACAATGGATGAATAATGGTACAGAAGAAACACTTCCAGTATCGAATATTCAAAAGTTAAAATTGAGATATAATTATATTCAAGGTGATTCATTTGGCTATAAAGATATCACACATAATGGGCTTGCGCAGATTGAAATTCATATTGATTCTTGTCTACCAATTCACATTAAATTTTTGATAGTAACAACGGATGAATTAAATAATTTAATTCCGATCTGGAAAGAATATTACAAACGAGGTATTATCGTGAAAGAATATATGGGGAAATATGAATTTCGAACAATTCTTTTTAAAAGTGATATAATGCCTTCTGGAAAAATGCAGGAACTAAAGAAAGAGTTAAATGTCGAAAACTTTTATGTATGATGGTTGGTAGTTTAATTGAATATACGAATGCCTATGAATCAACTTTTGTTGCAATTAAACGTGCCGAATCTTGCCTTAAAGGTTGATTTAATAAATTGGATGATTTAAAAAGCTGAAAAGTTGCTCTTATAATCCGCGACACAGCTTTCATTGCCGTTGGCTTTAGCCAACGAATTAAGTGAAATTGCAAATAACTTTAACGCTCAATACCACCCATGTCCACCAACAACATCTCGCTTGTATTCTCCCGCGACGGCTCACACACCTTGTTTGATTCTGTATTGAATGAATCCTACCATTCCAAACACGGAGCCTTTCAAGAATCCATACATGTATACATTGAACACGGTTTATTAATTTTTAAAGAACTTGAAAAAGTTGTCTTACTTGAAGTGGGCTTCGGTACAGGTCTTAACGCCTTACTTACGTGGAATAAAGCTGAGGCATTAAAATTGAAGGTTGAATACCATACGTTGGAACCCTATCCGATAGTCGAAGAAGTAACTTCTCAGTTAAATTATCCATCTCTTTTAGGCGAACCCGAATCTTCCGAGCGCTTCAAACGCTTGCATGCAGCTGCTTGGGAAGAAAAAGTGGAACTGTCTGAATACTTTACAATCTATAAATATAAGACTACACTAGAAGAAAAATCCTTGCCTATAAATACATTCAACGTTTGTTACTTTGATGCCTTTGCCCCAAACCATCAAGATGATATTTGGTCAGAAACGAATTTTAAAAAGATATATGATAGTTTGATTCACGGCGGTATACTCACAACCTACTGTGCGCAGTCTGTCTTTAAAAGAACCTTACGAGCCGCAGGTTTTACGGTTGAAAAAAGACCCGGACCGAAGTGGAAGAAGGAGATGACCTGGGGGCTGAAGTGAAAAAATCAAAACATAAATTCCCCAAAAAATAAAATCTATCACGTCATTAGCCAGATTTTAAACGCAGAAAATTTACTTAAGATAGACCATTACTGATATACGTGATTTAATAGGTATTTATTACTCCCTATTTGGTAGGAAATGCCACTCTTGCGGAGATGATTTTTTAGTTCACATATTCATGAATATTTTTTGTGGAAAAGCTAACATAATATAGTTTTGTTTTAAATGTTGCTTTTAACATGTTGTATTCAAGTTGTTCTAATATTTTAATGTGATTATTTCAATGTTCAATTAAATTTAAAATTGAACTGGAAATCTTATCATTCAAATTTCAATAATCTAAAATTTTATTTATTACCTTCGAGAAAAAATCATATTCTATGAAAAAAGTACTTTTACTAATCAGTTTTTTAACAACCGTTAGTTCTTTTGCGCAAGATGAATGCTCGTCAGCACTTACCTTAACGCCCGCGAATACGTGTCAAACAACCAGTGGAACATTAACGGGTGCTACCACCACAACTATAACAACGGATTGTAGTGGTTATTTTGATGTATTCTATAAATTCGTGGCTACAGCCGTTGCGGTTGACGTTACTTTAGCACCTGCTGAAAATTCTAGTTTAGATTTGAAATTAAGTGTATTTGATG
This sequence comes from uncultured Cytophaga sp., assembly GCF_937863595.1. GTDB lineage: Bacteria > Bacteroidota > Bacteroidia > Cytophagales > Cytophagaceae > Cytophaga. Next base: position 54,701 of record NZ_CALMGQ010000159.1, on the reverse strand, counting down.
CCTGTGGATCATTTTATATTGATTGTATAGACCAAACAAAATCGGGAGGTATCGAACGTTTAAAGTTAAAAGAATTAACCCTAGGTACAACCTATTATATTAAAGTTTCAAATTATTTGGCAATGCTACCTGCAAACTCTGATTTTACAATTTGTGTTGTAAATGTGTTGCGTCCAATTAATGATGAGTGTGCAACGGCAACATTATTGACTCCTTCAATTACCTGCTCACCAGTAGTGTCTGGTAGTTTATTAAATGCAACTACAACAGTTCTTACAACTTCTTCTTGCGCAAATGGCAATTCAGATGTTTTTTATAAGTTTGTGGCAAATGCACCTACGACAACAGTCGTAGCAACAGCTGGTGTTGGTATTGACCTTATGTTGAATGCATACAGTGAATGTGGCGGTACATATATTAATTGTGCAGACAATACAAGTGATGGCGAAAATGAACTGTTGTACTTGTCAGACTTGATTGTTGGGGAGACGTATTATATTAAAGTAGCAGATTATGGTATATCGTTTTTGCCGACAAGTTTTGATTTTACGATATGTATTTCAAGTACACCCAATGTGGTTACCACTCCAATGAATGATGAATGCTCAGGTGCTATTTCAATAACGCCCACTACAACTTGCGCAAATCCAGTTTTAGGTACGCTTGCAAACGCTACAACATCAACCATAACAACGCAATGCCCAGGCTTTTTAGATGTTTTTTATAAATTTACAGCAACTGCTAGTTCGGCAACAGTAACTGCAGCTCCTTCAGATAATATAGATGCTATAGTAGGTGTTTTCTCTACTTGTGGAGGGGCACCTATTCAATGTGTAGATGAAAATCCATTAATGGGTGGCGCTGAAGTTGCGACACTTAATAATTTATCTATCGGTACTACCTATTTTATAAAAGTGTCTAATTATTATACAAGTACTACTTCAAATACCTTTACTATTTGTGTTCAAAATAATACTACTACGGCAACTACGAATACTTCTGCTTTAAGTACGATTCAATTATTCCCAAATCCTACGCAGAATGTATTGAATGTTTCAAACATTACGACTAGTACTCGTGTTGAATTGATTGAATTGAATGGAAAGACACTTTTAACTGAAATGATTTCGAGCGAAACTCAGTTGGATTTAGGAAACTATTCTGCAGGTGTTTATATCCTTAAACTCACTGTAGATGGTGTAACCGAAAACAGACGTGTTGTTTTAAGTAAATAATCCATTCTTATTAAATAACAAAAATGCTCTACTTGACGAATGTTAGGTAGAGCATTTTTGTTGTCAAAAACTTTAGAGGTTTTCTCTGTTAGATATACAGCTTTAATAATTAAACATCAGGTGATGGATAACACACCTATGAGGTTTCGTATGAGAGTCTTCAACCCATCGGATAATAAAAATGTACGACTTTTTGAGATTGCGCACCAGTTGAACGATAAAAATCAAGCAGGTGCTCATCTGTTTCAATAGCATGTACAAATATTTCTTCCACATCCGTTTCTTGACAATAATCTTTAATACCTAAAATGAGTTTTTTACCAATGCCTTTGTTTTGAAACCGTTTGCTCACCGCTATATCATAAATATATACCAAGGGCGTTTCTGAATAATATTGCATTAAACTGTAAGCAGTAAGTCCGCCTACAATCTTTCCTTCAGATACGGCAACAAAAACATAGAAATCTTCTTTTTCTAACAATCCTTCCAAATACATTCTACTCGGAGCTTGGACGTTTTTTATTTCAAATACCTCTTCAAATAGATCTAGCAATTCAATGAATTCGTCTATGTGGTAGGGGCTAAGTTTTTGGATTTCGATACGCATGGTGGAAATTAAACAACAAATGACAAAAAACAAATTCCAAACCGTTAACGTCGTCGAGGTTTTAAACCTCGACGACGTTAATGATAAACTAAACCACCACTCGCGCCAGTCTTTAGCGAAGCGGTGACTGGTGTGTATCATTCTGTAGTCTTTGACTACTATTTAACCACCACCACTTTTTTAATCGCTTTCAATTCTTCAGCAATCAATTGACCTTCTTCTTCAATATCGTAATCATCTTGCAAGCCCAGCCAGAATTTAGCACTGTTGCCAAAGTATTTACTAAGGCGTAAAGCAGTGTCCGCGGTAATGCGTCTACGTCCTTTGGTAATTTCGCTTACACGTGTTTGCGGAATGCCGATTTCTTTTGCCAGTCTGTACGAAGAAATTTCCATTGGAATTAAAAATTCTTCCATTAACACTTCTCCGGGGTGAATGTTGGGTAGCTTTTTCATAAGTCTATTATTTATGATAATCTAATATTGAAAAAATAAAAAATATTTCCTAATCAAGAATGTCGCCGAGGTTGTTCTTGCTAAAATTCTTTGCTTAATTCGATTAACTTCAATGCTTGTTCATGCATTTGATTTTTTCCATCAATGATTTTTTGATGTAATTCTAAATCTGTGAATTCATTAATAGTAAAGTCCTTTCCATCAAATGTTGTTTTATAGAGTGCAAGGGTGAACACTATTTGAAGAATTAAATTATAATGTTTTATTAATATGTCGATATCTTGAATAAAGTCTTCTTTGGTAAGTTTTATCTTTTCGTTTTCAGGGAGATGGATATAAGAGACATGTTTTGGTTCTTTTTTTGGAAATCCATCATAATGCTTATTGCAAATTGTTATCCAATTTAAACGATTAATCGAAGATGAATTTTTCCAGTCTTTAATTTTATAATTAAAAGTTAGCTCTATGTATTTTGTTAATGATGTGCTTGTTTCGTTAAGTTCCGAAATTAATAATTCAGCATTAACAATCACATCATTAACGTAATTTTCATATTTGTGAAACATGCCGATGTATCCCAATCGAATAGTTTCATAATAATTTTCCTTTAAGTCTTCTTTAGAAATTACTAATAAGTGCTTGTATTTCGATTTTTGTATTTCATTAGCATCGTCAATTACTGATTTTGAAGCAGCAAGAATATAATAGTTGGTGAAAAGAGTTTTGAATGAGTGTATCTCTCCAAATCTCTTTACAATAAAATTAAAAATTTCCTTTCCTTTTTTATCTTCTTGAATTAGGTTGAAATTTGTTATTTGAGCAAACTCTTGGGTTAGTTTGTCAATGAAAATATCATATCTATTTTGATGCTTCATAATTAAAAATTAATGTTTGTTTACAGCCGTACACTGCTTGTACTTTTTATGAAATTAATCCCACTTGCGCAAGTCTTTAGCGAAGCGGTGACTGGTGTATATTATTCCGTAGTGCTTTGAATACTCTTAAAAATACCTTACCTTCTCAGCAAACTCCTTCGCAAAGTAAGTCAGTAAAATCTTCGCCCCGGCGCGTTTCATGCTCAATAAAGTTTCAAGCATCACCTTGTCGTTATCTAACCAACCGTTGGCTGCAGCGGCTTTTACCATCGCATATTCTCCACTTACGTTGTAGGCTGCTATTGGTAAATCAAATTGATCGTATAAGGTTTTGATAACATCTAAATAGGCTAGGGCAGGTTTAACCATAATCATGTCTGCACCTTCTTGCACGTCTAACTCTGCTTCAAGCAAGGCTTCGGTAACATTTGCGGGATCCATTTGATAGGTTTTTTTATCGCCTGCTTTGGGAGCAGAGTCTAAGGCATCTCTAAACGGACCGTAAAAAGCACTTGCATATTTTGCCGTGTAGGCCATGATGGATGTGTTGGTAAGATCGTTGTCATCTAACATGTCACGAATAAAACCAACGCGACCGTCCATCATATCTGATGGTCCGACGATGTCTGCACCCGCTTGCGCTTGTGCAACCGCCATTTTGCCCAACACAATTAATGTGGGGTCATTTACAATTTCACCATTCACTACGATTCCATCGTGCCCGTCAGAAGAGTAGGGGTCAAGCGCAACATCCGTCATCAAACAGCATTCCGGGAAACGTTTTTTGATTTCACGAATGGCTTTCAAGTACATGTTTTCTTGATAACTAATGGATCCGTGTGAATCTTTTACATCGTCCGGAAAGTGCGGAAACAATACAAACGAGCGCAAGCCTAAATTCATACAGCTGTCGATTTCGCGTAATAGATTATCTTCTGAAAAACGCAAGATACCCGGCATCGAAGCAATCTCTGTTTTAATATTTGTTCCACCTGTTAAGAAAAGTGGGAACATAAGATCTTCGGTATATACACGGTGTTCTTTTACCAACTGACGAACAGCTTCTGATTTACGGTTTCTTCTTGGACGGCGCATTTTGTTAGTGTAAAGTGTTAAAGGAGTTTTAAGTACTGAGTACGGAGTACAAAGTACTTAAAACTCCTTTTTAAATTTTAAATCTTAAATATGTATTTGAATTTCCTAGCATTAGAGTACTCCGTACTTGGTACTCTGTACTTAGTACTTCTTAGAAACTCATCAATGTTTTCTCAATAATATCGCAGCACTCATTTATTTGGTCTTCATTGATAACCAATGGAGGTGCAAAACGAATGATGTCGCCGTGGGTTGGTTTTGCAAGCAAACCATTTTCCATAAGTTTAATACATACATCCCATGCAGTACGTCCATCTGCTGTTGGCTTGATGATGATTGCGTTTAACAATCCTTTACCGCGAACCAATGTAATGTGATCGCATTTTTCTTTCAATGCATTCATTCTGTCGCGGAAAATTTCTCCCATGGCAGCTGCATTGTCAATCATTCCTTCGTCCATCAAAACGGCTAAGGACTCAACCATAACCGCACAGGCCAATGGGTTTCCACCGTAGGTAGAACCATGTTCGCCCGGCTTAATAGTCAACATGATTTCATCTGAAGTAAGTACACACGATACAGGATATGTTCCGCCAGAGATTGCTTTTCCTAAGATCAACATGTCAGGTTGTACGCCTTCGTGATTGCAAGCTGTTAATTTACCTGTTCTGCCGCAACCTGTTTGTACTTCGTCCATCATTAAGATTACATTGTATTGTGTACATAATTCTTGTGCTTTTTTCAAATAGCCATCGCCTGGTACAAACACACCTGCTTCGCCTTGAATCGGCTCAACCCAGAAGCCACAAACGTTTGGATTCTTAAGTGCTTCTTCCAAAGCTGTAACATCATTGTAAGGAATGATGTGGTAACCCGGCATAAACGGACCGAAGTTATTTCTTGAATCAGGATCCGTAGAGGCAGATATGATTCCTGTTGTACGTCCGTGGAAGTTTCCTTCTACGGCAACAATCACCGCTTTATCTGTTGGGATGCCTTTTACTTGGTATCCCCATTTACGCACTAATTTTATAGCAGACTCATTTGCTTCCGCGCCTGAGTTCATTAATAATGCTTTATCGTAACCGAATAAATCACAGATGAACTTTTCTGCTTCACCTAATTTATCGTTGTAGAATGCACGAGACGTAAGCGTTAATTTTTGCGCTTGCTCAATCATCGCATTGATAATACGTGGGTGGCAGTGGCCTTGGTTTACGGCACTGTATGCAGAAAGGAAATCGTAATAATGCTTTCCGTTAACATCCCAAACGTGAACACCTTCTCCTTTGGCTAAAACCACCGGAAGCGGATGATAGTTATGTGCGCCATATTTATCTTCAAGTTCGATAGCCTGCTGACTAAGAGATACAGTAGTGTTCATAATGTGATTGTTTTAAAGTATTTTTATAGTATAGCCGTTGATCCATTAAAGCCTCAAAACGGCTTACAAAGGTACAAAAAATAGATGGAAGAAGGATGGGAGAGATGTGTAAAATAATGGTACGGATGTTAATATAGCATTTCTTTGTTACGTTACCTCGGTCTGTGTGCCACCATAGCCGTTAACCTAAGGAAATGTGTGATTCCGCTGGAGTCGGTAATTCTTATATATTCCATTTTATAAATATTTGACTCCTCCGGATTCATTACCAACAGGTTAAAGTTTTATTAAGTTTATAGTTTGATATAAATTTCCATGTTTTAAAACGAAACTGTCAAATTTAAACTAATGATTGTTAGAAATGGCTCCAGAGGAATCAAATATTTATAGTAAAACATAGCCAGAAACAAATCGACTCCAGCGTAGTCGTATATCCAATTCTGAATAAAAGCTTAAGTTGACGGCTGTGGTGTGACACAGACCGAGGTAAAAGAGCTTAGATATAACAGTTTTGCACTTTTCTAATAATCTCTAATTAGTATTTCTTATATGGTTTCCATACAGTTCCCATACAGTTACTATACAGTTACTATACAGTTACTATACAGTTACTATAACCGATCCTTTTTAGATATAAACTGGATTATTTTTATTGCGATCCTTAATGAGCAAGGGTATGGATCGTAATGTTGTACCAATTTTGAAAACGTAAACTAGCTGTATATTTTACGTTTTATTAGGGAGGGGGCATTACATACATTGAAATCGTATTCTTTTAAAATGCTAAATTTGACGAATAGGGCACTTATTTAGCTCTTTTTTCCACAATAGGTGATTTTTAACAATAATTTTAGAGTACGGCTTGGTCTTTAAGGGATTTTTTCAGATATTTGCAACCCTATTAGCATTTAGAATTGTATTGTCATGGCCAGAGTTTGTCAAATAACAGGAAAGAAAACAAAATCAGGGTTCAATGTATCTCACGCGAACAATAAGACGAAGAGAACATTTGCACCTAATATTCAGAAGAAGCGTTTCTTCCTTTCCGAAGAAAACAGATGGGTAACATTAAAGTTATCTGCAAAAGCGATTAAGACCATTAGTTCAAAAGGTTTGGCTGCAGTTTTGGAAAAAGCTTCAGCTTTAGGTTACCTTAAAAAATATTAGTAATCATGGCAAAAAAAGGAAACAGAATCCAAGTTATCATGGAATGTACAGAGCACAAAGCTACAGGTTTACCTGGTACAAGCCGTCACATAACAACTAAAAACCGTAAGAATACGCCAGAGCGTATCGAGTTGAAAAAATACAACGCGGTTCTTAAAAAATATACACTTCACAAAGAAATTAAATAATCACTTACTACTATGGCAAAGAAGGTAGTTGCGTCTCTTAAGAGTACAGATCCTAACAAAGGTTTCTCGAAAATAATTAGAGCAGTAAAACTAAAAACAACCGGTGCATATTCTTTCAAAGAAGAAATAGTTCCAATTGCAGATGTTCAAGAAGCTTTGAAAAAGTAATTCTTTTACGGTTGCATAATCTTATGGAAAAAGTCCCTTTTGGGACTTTTTTTGTTTTATATTTGTTATGTAGCTTGAAAGTAGCTTATTGATTTAGAAACAAGCAATTATGGGTTTATTTAGTTTTTTTTCAAAAGAGAAAAAAGAAACATTAGATAAAGGATTAGAAAAAACCAAAACCAGTTTTTTTTCAAAACTGAGTAAGGCTATTCTGGGTAAAACCGAAGTGGACGATGAGGTTTTGGATAATTTGGAAGAAGTATTGGTTTCTTCTGATGTGGGAATTGAAACGACATTGAAAATTATTGGTCGCATACAAGATCGTGCTAAAACAGACAAGTATGTAAGCACAAGTGATCTCAATAAAATTCTAAAAGAAGAAATTGTTAACTTGTTGGTTGGAGATGCAATTCCTGATAATCAAGAATTTGAAATCCCTGAAACAAATGGTGTTCCGTATGTAATTATGGTTGTTGGTGTAAATGGTGTTGGCAAAACAACCACTATTGGCAAACTCGCATCCCATTATCACAAACATGGTAAAAAAGTTGTCTTGGGTGCTGCGGATACATTTAGAGCAGCAGCTGTTGAACAATTGCAATTATGGGGAGCGCGTGTTGGCGTACCTGTTATTGCGCACGGAATGAATACTGATCCTGCAGCAGTTGCGTTTGATGCAGTGAAACAAGCCGTAGATATGAAGGCTGATGTAGTGATTATAGACACAGCAGGCAGGTTGCATACGAAAGTGAACTTAATGAATGAACTTTCTAAAATTAAACGTGTGATTCAAAAGTTTATTCCCGAAGCGCCGCATGATGTTATGTTGGTGTTGGATGGAAGTACAGGGCAGAATGCTGTTATACAAGCTAGAGAGTTTACAAAAGCAACAGCTGTTACTTCCTTAGCAATTACGAAATTAGACGGTACCGCTAAAGGTGGCGTTGTTATTGGAATTTCAGATCAGTTTCAAATACCTGTTCGATATATTGGAGTTGGAGAAAGAATGGAAGATCTGCAAGTATTTAATAAACATGAATTTGTTGATTCGTTGTTTCAAGGTGCTGAATAAATTACAATTATTTTTTTTAGGGTTGATTCTTTTTGTTTCATGCAGAGAGAGTCAATTGTCGTTTAATACAAATAGAGAAACCGACCCCGCTGAACCGAAACAGGGCGTTAAAGGTAAAGTTATTTTCAAAGAAGGGACCTTCGATTTGAAAGGACATTTATTAAGTAACGGAACGGCAGTGGGCGTTCAGCGTAAAATATATTTCTATCCGTTAACAGGTTTACAAGAAGTAGATCTTTCTTACGGAACCTTTGTGAATTCTATACATACAGAAGTGTTGGATTCCATTAAATCAGATAAAAATGGAAATTTTGCTGGTAGTTTACCACCAGGAATGTATTCCATCTTCATTGATGAAAACAATCGATTGTATTCGCATATAAGCGATGATGGATTGTTTTTACCAGTAACAGTTTATAAAGACTCGGTTAGTGATGTAACGATTTACATCGATTATAATGCAACATACACAGAATAAAAAATACCTAACGTGAAAGTAAAAGGAAATAAAACAACGAAAGTTAATATTGTAACGCTTGGTTGTTCTAAAAATTTAGTTGATTCCGAAAATCTATTAACGCAATTGCGCGGCAATGGAATTGAGGCTGAACACGAATCGAAGAAAGATAATTCGAATGTGGTTATCATCAATACCTGTGGCTTTATTGATAATGCAAAACAAGAATCCATTGATACCATCTTACGTTATGTAGATGCGAAAGAAAATGGATTGATTGATAAAATATATGTTTCAGGGTGCTTATCCCAACGCTACAAAGACGATCTAGAAAGAGAGATGCCTCAAGTAGATGCATTTTTCGGTTCGAATGAATTGCCTGCGATCCTTAAAAAATTCAAAGCAGATTACAAGCATGAATTGATTGGGGAACGTTTGCTAACTACTCCGTCCCATTATGCGTATGTGAAGATTGCAGAAGGGTGCGATCGTCCCTGTTCATTCTGCGCCATTCCTGTAATGCGTGGCGTGCACGTTTCTACACCGATGGAAGATTTGGTGAAGCAAGCGAAAAACATGGCTGCAAAAGGAACAAAAGAATTGATATTGATTGCACAAGATCTTACGTATTATGGTCTTGATATTTATAAAAAAAGAAACCTGTCAGACTTATTAAAAAACCTATCCGATGTAGAAGGCATCGATTGGATTCGTTTGCAATATGCCTACCCATCAGGCTTTCCATTGGATGTATTGGATGTAATGGCAGAGCGTAGTAATATTTGTAAGTATATTGATATGCCACTACAGCACGGATCAACTGAAATGCTGAAGTTGATGCGCAGAGGAATTGACCGTCCGAAAACAGAAGACCTAATCAAAACCATTCGTGATAAAGTTCCTGGTATTGCTTTCAGAACCACGATGATTATTGGTCACCCGGGCGAGACAGAAAAAGAATTTGACGAATTACGTTCGTTTGTGGAAGAGCAACGCTTTGATCGATTGGGTGCATTTACGTATTCGCACGAGGAGCATACGCATTCGTATTCAATGGAAGATACAATTCCGCAAGAAGTAAAAGAAGAACGTCAGGCTGAAATTATGGCGATTCAAGAAGGCATCTCTGCTGAATTGAATGAAGCAAAAATTGGCAATACCTACAAAGTATTGTTCGATCGCAAAGAAGGCGGTTACTTCATCGGTCGTACCGAGCATGACAGTCCGGAGGTAGATAACGAAGTAATGGTGTCTGCTAAAGATCAGTACGTGCGCGTAGGTGATTTTGCGAATGTAAAAATAAACGATGCTGCGGAGTTTGATTTGTTTGGTGAGATCGTTAAGTAGGAACTTAAATTCCAAAAGACAAAAAACAAATTCCAAACGGAAGAAATAACAAAGACTCTTTATTCTGGTTTATCTTTTAAAAACCACAATAAAGAGTTTTCAGTATAAATAATCAAAAAATATTCTTTTTGAAATTCTAATATCAAAAAAAGCGTTTATTCTAGTTGTTTGGAATTTGTTTTTTGTTACTTGGAATTTTCTAACAGAAGTAATTTATTAAGAAAGAACAATAAGACATGTCCGATAAACCAACCATTGAGCAACTGCTCGCCAACATATCCATCGAATCCTTAAATCAAATGCAAGAAGATTCGCTTGCGGCAAATGCCAAATCAAGTGATGTAATCTTACTATCGCCAACAGGTTCTGGGAAAACATTGGGTTTCTTATTGCCCGTTTTTGAAAAACTATCTGTTTCTTCAAATGCGATACAAGCGTTGGTTTTAGTGCCTTCGAGAGAATTGGCTTTACAAATTGAAAGTGTTTTCAAAAGTTTGAAAACAGGTTTTAAAGTAACCTGCTGTTATGGCGGCCACCCGATGGATGTGGAAGAGAATAATCTTGCACAGTCGCCTGCAATTTTAATTGGTACACCCGGTAGAATTGTGGATCACATCAATCGTAAAAATATAAATCTAGACGATGTGAAAACATTGGTATTAGATGAGTTTGACAAATCCCTTGAAATGGGTTTCCAAGAAGACATGGGAATCATTATAGGGAAACTTACGAACGTAAAAAAACGCATCTTAACTTCTGCGACACAAGCGATCAAGATACCTGAATTCACAGGGATGCAGTCTCCTGTTACCTTGAATTACATCACCGGACAAGCGAGCGGTTTGTCTGTTAAAACAGTTCTTTCAGATTCAAAAGATAAATTTGATACCTTATTGCGTTTGCTTTGTCAGATTGGAAACGAATCGGTGATTGTGTTTTGCAACCAACGCGACGAAGTGGAAAATGTGTGTACCTACTTAACCGATAATGGAATTATAAATAATAATTTCCACGGTGGTTTGGATCAACGCTATCGTGAAAGTACTTTAACGAAATTCAGAAACGGCAGCACCAATGTGTTGGTAACAACCGATCTTGCTTCTAGAGGCCTTGATATACCAGATGTAAAGCATGTGGTTCATTATCAAATGCCGCATAAGATAGATGCATTTACACACAGAAACGGACGTACAGCACGTATGGGTTCAACAGGCACTGCGTATATGTTGTTACACAAAGATGTATTGTTACCCGATTACATTACGTCTAAACCTGATATTTTAAAATTGTCGGATGAAAAAATTCGTCCATTATTGCCTCAATGGGAAACCTTGTTTATCAGTGCAGGCAAAAAAGACAAAATTAATAAAATTGATATCGTAGGATTCTTATCTAAAAAAGGTTTGTTAGAAAAAGACGAACTAGGTTTGATTGAAGTAAAAGACGAGTTTGCGTATGCGGCGGTAAAACGTTCAAAGGTAGAGTCGGTTATTAAATTGGTGAAAGAAGAAAAAATAAAAGGTAGAAAAGTAAAGATTGAAATTGCCCGCATTACACCAAAGTTTGAAAGCGATAAAGGAGCGACAATCATCAAGCCAAACCGATATTAAAATCAACATTATATAAATAAAGCCTCAATAGACATAAAAATCTATTGAGGCTTTTTTGCGAAACCGTATATTAAAAATGAATATTAGGGAGGAAATACATAATAACATACCAGACGAACGTTGGTGTAAAAAAATACAAAGAAAGGCTGCTATATGCAGAAATAAATTGTGTTGTTTTTTTTCTTCGAATCAATCGTATTATATGATACATTAGTAGGAAGAGTACTAAAAATATAAGATTCAATATAAAAGGGAATAATAATAAAACAGTTAAGTATAATCCTGATTTAATAGGTTGTCCCATAAATAATCCGAATAGCAAACCAATACTGAAAAATGAAATATAAATAACCATCCAGTATTTAAGTACTTGAATAAAACGTTTTTTTGCAGAACCAACTATTGGTTTTTCAATGTCTATTTTTTTGTTCCAACTTATTTTTTTTGTTCGTTTGAAATACAATAATCCACCAGAAATAACAAGGATTGATACGAATATCCCACTCAAAGAATAAATAATCTTTGTAGTCCATCCACCAAAATTTCCGAAGTGAAACGATACACAACTATTTAATGCTTTCATTAATTCAGTTTCGGATTTGCCAGAGAGCTTTATTTTTTCACCGGTTTTTGTATCTAATAATACACGTGTAAATTCTCCTATTGCGCCGTTCTTATAGGTAGGGGTATTGTAATGAAATTGAATTTTATCTTTCAGTAACGTAATGTTGTTTAATCGCTCTGTGCTGTCTGATTTATACGAAATGGATTTAGCGAGCATCATATCTATATTATAGTTAATAGCTTCTATCTGTAAAATGGACGGCTTTATTGGTCCGCTGAATGCAGAAGGGAAGGTGATAATCAAAGCTGTCGTGCCCATCAACGAGCAAAATGCAAGGGATAGCAATCCAATATTATTGTGCCAATTGACAAGTGATTTTAGTTCAAATTTAGAATTGAAAGATAGAATCTTGTAGATTGATTTTCTGTAGATCCAGAATCCAGTTATACTTACACAAACCAATGAGAAGCTTAGTATGAAATTAAAGACCATGCCAGTATAGCGCGTCATTAATAAATAAATATGCAAGTCTTCTACTACATGTAGCCAGCGGTCTGGTAGTTGCTGCCAACCTGCTTTTGTATAATAGATGTGAATTTCTTCTTCGATATTATCTTTTTTAAACATATAGGCTTTATATGTTTCATTGCTGTAAGTAGGAGGGTAGATACGCAATAGAAAGTAGTCTGTATATTTCGCTGTAGCTTCTTTGTACAATACATCATATGTTTGTATGGGTTGCGCACCTTCAAAAGCATATAATTCAGGATAAACAATTGGCTCCAGTTCTTCTTTAAAACATAAAACAGATCCGGTTACGGATAAGATCAATAAACCAATACCTGCAAGTATGCCTGCCCAAGAATGTATTAAATAAATCTGTTTTTTTTGAATAGACATATTTAGTATCGGATGGTATAAGTGATTGAAGCAGTACGTCCCCGACCTGCTACGTAATATAAACTAGCTGCTGCAAATTGAGAGATGGCAGGGAAGTAGAAGGTATTTAATACATTGTTTACACCCAAACTTAAATCTCCTTTCCAGATTTTGTAATTTACAATCAAGTCAAACAAGGTATACGAATTGACATTGCCCATACCAAAACTCTGTACTTGATTGTCGAATCGCTTTCTGTTCCCAGCGTATACGCCTTGAGCAATTATACGGATTTTTTGTGTGACGTCGTATGATATTTTTCCTGTAACCTTAGGTGGTGCAATGCGCGTTCCCTGCAGATAGTTATTATATGTACCATCGTTTTCGTAATCTACTTTTCCTTCTACATACGAAGCCGTCGCATTAAATTGCCATTTTTTTAGTGTGTACGTAACTTCTGATTCTACTCCATATACATGTTCGGGAGCACGTTGTACATCAAGAGATGTACCGATTAGCGTAACACCAAACTTGGATGTGTTATAAAATCCAACTGCAGAAACCAGTAATCGTTTTCCGATTCGCGAATCAAATCCCATTTCATAATTATTTACTAATTGAGCTTTAGGTTTTAAATCGGTAACTTTTGTTGCTGCTGTTTGTCTTAATTCACGGCCTACTTCTGTAGTTGCGTACCCTTGTCCGAAAGAAGCAAACGGAGAAAAATAACGAACAATATTGTAACGAATGCCTGCATTAAATAATAGTTGATTGTATTGAAGTGTTCCACCTTCAACAAAATGGCCAGGTGTAGTAGTGCTTAATGTTGTAAAGTCAGAAACTTTTAGCTGTATTGTTTCATAACGTGCGCCACCCCGGATAATTACTTTTCGAAATTTCTGTTGCATTTGTATAAAAGGAGCCAGATTCAATTGAGTTATTGGCGGCACCCAAACTCTGCCATCTGTTAATTGCTGCGTTGTGATGTCTGAAATAATGTCTAAACCATAGTCTAGCGAATTTCCTTTCAATGGTGTTTTTGTTTTAAAATCGATGCGAGTACCGATTTTGTCTGATTCAATATAGGTTTGTGCGGATGTATTTCCATTAAATGCCGGAAAATACGCAGAGTTGGGATCGTATGGAAAACGTGCGTACGATTGTTGGTAGTAAGCCAAAACGTTCAATGATGTTTTTCCGATAAATGTATTGTTTCTATACCGAAGTGTTGTGTTCAATGTTTTGTTGGCTGTTCCCAATTCATCAGGATAAGCCCCGCGTGTTCTGGCTGTAGCTTTTGAAACACCGTATACTCCGGCAACTGCATTATATCCGGCAGTTTGTAAACTGTTGTAATAATTTACGGAACCCTCAATGGATGATGCAGAATCAATGTTGTAGCCGAGCTTTCCCTGAATATTATAATTGTTCGTATTTGCCATGCCGCCTTGCCCCAAAGGATCAAGCGGAATTGTGGATCCTTTTGCATCATAGTATTTTCCGATATGTTCAATAGTACCTCCCAAATTGAAATACACATTTTTCTTTTGTCCAGAGATTTGTTGAGAAAGCCTACCACCCAGCGGACTGCTTTTTAAATACGCATCGTTGTTAAATACCAATGACGTATTTCCAGAAATCGAACTTATAAATTGAATCGTGTCTTTGTTATAGAGCGGTCGTTTAGTAACCATATTTACAATACCACCTGTTGAACCATAACCATATAATGCAGTTGTTCCTCGTACTACTTCAATTTGTTCAATTGCAGATACATCAATAGATCGTAACTCACGAGATGAACTTCGTACAGGCGTGGATTGAGGAACTCCATCAATCAATACCAACATGTCTCTACCTCGTATGCCTTGCCCATATGTGCTGGCAGACTCTGTGCTAACAGCCATACCAGGTACTGTTTTACTTAACATTTCATTCAGGTTGGAATTTATTGATGTTTGTTCTATGATTTTTTTATTGTCGAGTATGGTTATTGAAATAACTTCTTCTTCACGCTTTCCAAATCGGTCTGCATATACAGTTATTTCTTCTGCTGGATTTTCTTCTAGATATATCTTGTAAACATTTGCATTTAATATAATTTGTGAAGTAGATCTAAAACCTAAAGCCCTTACAGTTAGTTGATATGAGCTGTCGGTTAGATTCGTGAAAATGAAATGCCCATTTTCATCAGTCGTATTCTGTTGGATTTGTAAGCCCTTATGTTCTAATCGTAGATATGCAAAAGGGATACTCGTTGAATCTGTACGGGAGTAAATAAAGCCTGATACTTGATTTTGGGACGACGCACTGAAACAATACGTTTGAATGAATAGAATTAAGAAGAATATACGCATGGATGAATCTAATTGAATTGGGAAGTCAAATTTCGCTAATGTTTTGGAGTTGAATTAATCCTAAACGGATTTATAATAGGCGAATTCGTATAATGTAATAGTCCGTTTTAGTATATTTTTTATACAAATTGGCACATCTAATACTATATAAGTAGTAATATTTTTGCAGGAAATAAAACAAAATAAAACTATGTTTAAATATTATATCCTTGCGTTTGCAATTGCCAGTTCACTATTTGTTTCTTGCAAAAAAGATAATGAGGATGCACCAGCTCCTACACTAGTAATTCCTAAAAATACCAGCGTACTTATTGTGAATGCGATAAGTGATAATTCTTCGGCCATTTCATTCAAGTTGGACAATGATGCCATAGCTACTGTTGGTTCAGACTCTTATTCGGCGTATATACGAACTACCGAAGGTACGCACAATTTAATATTTACTATCGGTGGTACTTCCAAAACATTGCCTGTAACGATTGAACAAGACAAGTACTATACCCTTGTTGTTTATGGTACATCAGCACAGCCTTCCGTAACAGTAATTGAAGATGTTATTGGAACGCCAGCGCCAACGGGGCAGTTTGCCTATCGTTATTTGAATGTATACGATTCAAGTATTGTTAAAACTATTTCTTCTCAAGCATATTATCCAACATATGCATTGTGGGCAACGGTTACTGGTACGCATGAAAATATAGCTTTTGGTACTGCAAGTGCATTTGGAAATTACACAGCTGGTATTGAAGCGCAGTGGAGAATAATTGAATCAGGTACTGAAACGGATGAGCCTCTTGCGGGTTATAAATCAGGTTCTACACATATTGTGTATGCTCCAACAGATAAAGCGCTTGGTACCGAAGGCGAGCATTTTACGTATGTTATTTTCGGTCACGGAACAGTAGGGAGTTATAAATTAATTGTTCATGAAGATCAAGTGGTAAAATAATCTTTGTTTGAAATTGATCTGTTTGAGTAAATAGTGGTGCAAAAAAGCGCCACTATTTTTTTTCTAAGTAGGTAGATGTGTTTTCTGTAAGGTGCATTTGATGATTAAGCAGCTACCACTAACTTCCTATATTTGCCTGGCGTTACTCCAAATTTCTTACGGAACGAGTGTATGTATTTGCTAGGGCATTGATAGCCGATGGCGTAAGCAATCTCACTGATCGGACAGCTTTTTTCTTTTAACATCACACACGATGTACATAAGCGCTGCTCTACAATATAATTATGTACGGTGGTATTGAATTGTTCTTTGAATCCTTTCTTTAATTTGAATTCATTCAAACAGACAATCTTCGAAAGCTCTTTTAAGGTTGTGGGTGTGCTTATATTTTGATCAATGTATTCTTTTGCATGCAATAGTTTTGGGATATCCAGAGAGGTTAGGTAGGCTTGTTTGATTGAATTGTCCAACAGTTCTTCCGTAGAAACAGTGATCTCTTTAACTAAGTTTAATGCTTGTGATAGTAATTGTAATTTTTGTGTAATAGGATGATCGTCCGTTTTAGCAAGTGTTTCTGTAATTGAATTCAAAATTTGATATATCTGAACAGGAATCTGACTTTTGAAAATAACGTTTTCTGAACTCTCTAAAAAAGATTTAATTTTTCTTCGTGTTTCTTCTGTACCCGGCATCGTAGCAAGCAATTTTCTGATAACAGGTTTATGAAAGCTGATATCAATTGAGTAGATGCGTTTTTGTTTTGGTAGAATTGTATTGATCGCACCCTTTTTAAAAAACAATCCTCTACAGATTCCTTTCTGTATTGACTCTTCTTCTTCCGTGTAGTTTGTTCCCACAGTATAATCACCTTCTAGATAAAAGCTGAGTTTGAAATATTCAATATCTATTAATGATTTAAATATTAAAGGTTCTTTAATAATTAAATCATGTATGGTGAATGTAATTCCTTTATCAATTTCAATTCCTATGATACTTCCTTCAACTTGCAGATGATTAATTACCACCTTGCTTACTTTATTTTCAAGTGTATATTCAGCAGAAAGGCTTGAACTTACTTTTTTTAGAAAATCGTGAATGGTAAAGTTTTTCATTTTGAATTTATTGTAGTTAATTTTAATTAGTCTAAATTAATTTAATTATTGAAATAATCAAAATTATGCCTATTTAATTATAAATAACAGTAATATGTTCTTGAAATAGTTAAATTAGTTTATTTTTCTATATTTTAAAATTGTATTATTTTAATAATTCAAAATTCGGAATGGAACATAATTTTTCCCGAAATGCACATTGCAACGGCTGTTTTCAGCATACTTTTGTCACATACTCACACTAGAGGAAAATTGTATGTATACAAAAGTAAGAAATTCGATAGGCAGTTTGTTTGTACGAAATAAGAGCAACCAGATTCATATCATGAATCATCAAGAGGCAAATATTAATCATTATGCGAAGATATTGCAGAAAACCATTGATTTTGTAACGACACATTTTAGAAATGCGAATCAACCGTTTTCAGGAATTAATCCGGCCGATTTAAAACCTGCAGTTCATGCAATAGATTTCAATACAACAAGTACAAGCATTGATGAGTTGTTGGTAGAAGTAAAAGCACTTTATTGCCAGCATGCAGTGTCTTTTCATTTACCCAAATACATTGCGCATTTAAATTGTCCCGTTGTTACCCCAACACTTGCAGCTGAAGTTATTATAAGTGCATTGAATTCGTCAATGGATACATGGGATCAAAGTGCTGGAGCTACCTTGATGGAAATGAAATTGATTGATTGGACCTGTGACCAATTACATTTAGGGCCTTCTGCAGATGGCGTATTTACAAGCGGTGGTACACAATCCAATTTAATGGCTTTGCTTATGGCGCGTGATTATTATATCAACCGCACCTTAGCTTATAATGTAAAAATAGAAGGCTTGCCAGCAGATGCAAAACGTTTTCGTGTATTCTGTTCAGAGAAAAGTCATTTCAGTATTAAAAAGGCATGTAGCATACTTGGTTTAGGAGAGAACGCGGTTGTTTGTGTTCCTGTTGGTAATCGGTTTAAAATGAATACCAAGGAATTAAAAATATTGATGGAAAAAGAAATTGCACAAGGAAATATTCCGATTGCAATTGTTGCAACCGCTGGTACAACGGATTTTGGAAGTATCGATCCATTAATTGAGTTGGGAGAATTGGCACAGGTGTATGGCGCTTGGTTCCATGTAGATGCTGCTTATGGTTGCGGACTGATGTTGAGTGATAATCATAAATATAAATTGAACGGAATTGAATTCGCGAATTCTGTAACGGTTGATTATCATAAATCATTTTTCCAACCTGTAAGCTCTAGCGCTTTATTGGTAAGCGATAAAGATACCTTGAGACTGATGTGCTATCATGCCGACTATCTTAATCCAATTGAACAGGAGAAAGACGGCTATCCGAATCAGGTAAATAAAACGATACAAACGACACGTCGCTTTGATGCATTAAAACTTTGGTTCACGTTGCGCTTGATGGGTAAAGATGTGTTGGGCGAGTACATTGATCAGATTATTTACACCGCCAAACAAACTGCTATTATAATTGATAAGGATCCTGACTTTGAATTGTTAAATCAGCCGGAGATCAGCACCATT
Organism: uncultured Cytophaga sp.; assembly: GCF_937863595.1. GTDB lineage: Bacteria > Bacteroidota > Bacteroidia > Cytophagales > Cytophagaceae > Cytophaga. Next base: position 35,630 of record NZ_CALMGQ010000159.1, on the reverse strand, counting down.
CTATTTAGATACAACCCATATTCTAAAAAGGTTGCAGCGCTTAATACATTGAATCAATTCATTCGTAAAAAACTGATGGATTCTGGCAAGGCACTTGTGGCAAGTACAAAAGTAAATAACGACGTATACCTGAAGTTTACCATTCTCAATCCGGTTACAAATACAAAAGACATTTCAATCATTTTAGAACTAATAAAAAACATAGGCAATGAATACGCACGAAATAATTAATAAAAAACAATGGAGTACAAATTATGTATTCTCTACCATTATCAACTGTTTCTTAAAGGAGCATACATGTTGGCATCAATTCAACCACGTGCCACAGCATGATCCTGCTTTGGCTGCATATATGAATGAATCGGGTAATTTTGAATGGATTAAAATTAAAAACACATCTTCTGAAAAAGAAATTTACTGCGCCGTAGATTATTTCTCACCAACAGGGCGTCATGTATTTCGTTTTCCTGTTATCACCAGAAATTCGAGAGAAGATGCATTCGTAACGATTCCACTTCAAACCTTTGTTGCTTATATCGAAGAACTTCATGATGCAGACAATGCTGTTTTAAGAAGTCGTGTTGCAGAAAGTTTGTTGAATACAATAGCATATTTAAATTATGCTGAAGGAAAAGGAAAATTAAAAAATATCAATAAACCCATTCAATCTTTTATTGAGGCAGAGCAATCGTTGTTGTTAGGTCATCAGATGCATCCCGTTGCGAAAAGTCGTATGGGTTTCAACGAAGCAGCATTGATTCAGTATTCGCCGGAGTGCAGTGAATCGTTTCAATTGCATTATTTTTTAGCAGATCCGGACATTGTGAATGAGCAAAGTACATTAGAAAATCCTGTTTCTGACGTATTAAAAGAAACCTTGTTGAATGATTCAGGAACATCGCAGACGATAAAAGATCTGATTAATCATAATTCCGATATCGTAATTCCATGTCACCCGTGGGAAGCATTGCATCTTATGAATGATGTGCAGGTACAGAAATTATTATTAAAAGGTGATTTGAAATATCTGGGAGAAGCTGGTCCGCTCTTTACACCTACGTCTTCTGTACGTACGGTATATAGCAAAGATTTTCCATACATGTTTAAATTTTCATTGCATGTTAAAATTACAAATTCTGAACGCATAAATCTTGAACGCGAGCTATGGAGAGGATATGATATCAGTCGCTTGATGAAGACCGCATGGGGTGAGAATCTTGCGGCTGATTATCCTCAGCTTGAATTTGTTTCAGACCCTGGATTCTTTATGATCAAAGGAGGGGACAATGCTTGGATCGAAGGCTTCAATACCGTTGTTCGAATAAATTCATTTTACAAAGAAGATGCAGGCCGAAATGTTTCGTTGATTGCCAGTCTTTCACAAGATGGAATTTATGATCAGCCAGCACGTATCAAAAACATCATAGAACGTATTGCTGCAAATACGGATGTTACAATAGAAGAAGCATCTGTAAACTGGATGCGCAAATATATTCAAGTAAGTGTGCTTCCATTAGTTGGAATTTATAACCAATACGGACTGGCGTGCGAAGCACATCAACAGAATGTGTTATTGGAGATGGATGCTCTTGGCTATCCATCTAAATTGTTATTTCGCGATAATCAGGGATATTTTTTTAGAGAAGGAAAAGCAGAAGAATTAGTATCTCAAGTGCCCGATCTGGCCGAACGCAGTATGTCTATTGTTCCAGAAGAAATGATTCATCCGAAGTATACATACTATATTATGTATAATAATATTTTAGGATTGATAAATGCATTTGGTGTAAACAAATTAATTTCCGAATACATATTACTAGATATTGTTGCAGAAGAGTTAGAAGCAATTAAGCTGAAGGATACGACAGGTTTTGTATACTACATGCTCAATACACGCGATTGGTATGTTAAAGGAAATTTACTTACAACCATTCAGAATATGGATGAAGCACGCCAGCCAATTGAAAACCCTGCAGTGTATAATGAGTATCCAAATCCATTTATGTATCGGTACTTCTGTCCGAGTTTGATCAAACCTAAAACAAAAGATATACTACATGTAAAATATTTTCCGGAACAGGACATAACGATTACGCTTCGTGGTTTTGATCTATCTAGAGATTTGAGCATGCTGCATGAGTGGTTTAATATGGAACATACCAAAGCATTCTGGAAAATGGATGGGCCTATTCGCGAACTGGAAGAATTTTATATTATGTTGATGGATGCAGAGTATTCACATTCATTAGTTGGTGAGATCAATGGAGAAGCTACTTTCACGATGGAACCTTATTGGCCAATGCGTGATAGTGTAGGGAAATATTACGATGCACTTCCAACAGATTATGGTGCACATTTACTGATTGCACCTACAGATAAAAATAAAAAATATACGATGCAGCTTTCTCAGGCCGTGATGGAGTATATATTCAATCAACAAGAAGTGGGTAAATGTATTGGCGAAGCAGATGTAAATGCAAAACCCATGCATATGTTGGTTACAAGACTTGGATTCAAATTTCAAAAGGTACTAACAATGCCTCATAAGACGGCCAACCTTACATTCTGCGAGCGCGAATGGTACAAGGAAAAATTTCCGAATGCAACTATTTTAGAAAACGTATTCTCTGATTTGGTATAGCATGAGTAGAGAAGTTATATATGATATCATTGGTGTTGGTATTGGCCCCTTTAATTTGGGTCTTGCCGCATTGACACATCCAATCAAAGATCTTACTTGTTTATTTATTGATCGGAAAAAAGAATTTAACTGGCATGCCGGTTTGATGTTTGATGATGCTACCTTACAAGTTCCGTTTTTGGCGGATCTTGTAACAATGGCCAACCCAAGCAGTCCGTTTAGTTTTTTGAATTATTTAAAAGAAGTTGATCGCTTGTATAAATTTTATATACGAGAAGATTTCTTCATGCTGAGAAAAGAATACAATAAATACTGCCAATGGGTATTGAGTCAATTAGAAAACTGCTGGTTTGGGCACGAAGTTGTTACGATAAGCTATGATGAAACCAGTAAACTATATAGTGTACTGATACAGAATTCTATTACAGACGAAGCGAATTGGTATACAACAAAAAATATTGTGCTCGGTGTTGGTAATACGCCAAAACTTCCTTCTTATGTAAAACCGGAGTATGCACAGTATGTGTGTCATGCATCCGATTATTTATTGAATAAAAAAGAATTTTCAGCGCGCAAATCTGTAACGGTGATTGGCTCTGGACAAAGTGCTGCTGAGGTATTTAACGACCTGCTTCAAAACCGAAATGAAGAAGCAGAATTGAATTGGTTTAGCAGACCGGATCGTTTCTTTCCAATGGAATATTCGAAGTTGACGCTTGAGTTAACGTCGCCGGAATATGTAGATCATTACCATGCATTGCCAGCATCTAAACGTGAATCGATTCTTAAAGGGCAAAATTCCTTGTACAAAGGAATTAATTACGATCTGATAAATAGTATTTATGATACGCTCTATCAGCAAAGTGTAGACGAAGAAAACTTACCTGTAACCTTATCTCCTTGCTCTGAATTGCTTTCCATGGAAGAAACTCCTGATAAGCGTATTCGTTTGCACTTTTATCACACTCAGCAGGAGCGTGGTTTTACCAACGTAACCGATGCCGTAATATTAGCAACAGGATATAGTTACAGCATACCGAAATGTTTGGATGCAATTCGGTCGCTGATCAATGTTACCGAAAGCGGTAAATATCTTACAGCCCGTAATTACTCGATTGATAAGGGTAATAATACCATTTTTATTCAGAATGGAGAATTGTATACACATGGTTTTGTGACGCCAGATTTGGGTATGGGCGCTTATCGAAACGCCAGTATTATTAATACAATCTTAGGGTACGAATACTATAAAGTTGAAAAACGTATTGCATTTCAGAATTTCACAGCAACTCCATTGGTCAATGAAATTGCAGAACTCTTTGTTAATAAAAACTAATTGATGAACCGTCTCCTATTATTAATTATTATTTCAAGTGACCATCGTTGTGCCTTTTTTGCAAACCACATGCATGTTATTAAAAAAGAAGTAATGAACCGTTTTTGCTCCGTGTTTGTGTCTTTTCGACCAATTACGTGTAAGAATGTAACGAATTATGAATGAATCGTTCTATCTTATTTATCATTTCGTTTCTCGCAATTTTTGCAGAATCATTACTTGCACCATACTATCCTATGTATTTCAAACAGGTGTTTGATATACAGGATTCCAATACTGTGGGTTGGTATATTGCAGCCTGTAGAATTGTATTTATGGGTGCATATCCTATTTGGGCAATTGTCAGTAAACGATATTCTTTAAGAAACATACTTGTATGTACGCAAGGTATGGCAGGTATTATATGCATTGCCTCTGCATATTGTAACAGCTATACATTATTTTTAGTGTTATCGTTACTGATGGTTTTTTTTAAAGCAAGCTACCTACTTATTTATCCGCATCTTATTCAGCACAGCTGTTCAAGATATAAAGAGATTAGTATACTGGGGATTATTTTAAATGTAGGCATGATCTGTTCTGCCTTAATAAGTAGTCTCTGGATCCAACAATTTAATATTCAACATATATTTTTTATAATAGCTGCATTTGATTTTTTACAGATGGTTATCAGCTATTATTTTTTAGTTCCGAATACTGTGCTTGCAGCTACTGAAAATATTGATCGCAAAGAATATTCTATATCTGCTTATACATTTATTCGGATTGCCATCCTTACGTTTTTTATCTATTTCGTATCAACAACACTTCGACCTTTTTATACTGATTTTATTTTGAATCAAATAAACTACCGATATACTATTTTAGAAGCAGGCTGTTTATTTATACTGCCTAGTTTCTCTGTTATTCTTTTCTATTTTATTTTTAAAAAAGAAAGCCGTTTGCCCTCAAATGCAACCATGATGATTATTGCCTTTTGTTTCGCAGCCAGTGTATATGCGCAACAATTTGAAATGCTATTTATACTTACATGCCTTATTCGGATTGTGTATGGATTTTTGTTGTTCTATTTATGTGTGTATCTCGATTTGTTATTTTTTGAATCAGTAAGTAGCGGACATGTTGCTGTATGGTATGGCTTAATTCACGCAATTCAGAATACTGCTTATCTCATAGCGCCATTGTATACAGGTAGTCAAATTGCAGTACTTGGCTTAGCTGTTCAGTTTGATATTGCATTCCTTATATCTTTATTCTTTCTTTCAATAATTATAATCACAAGTATCTCATTTAAACGCAAACATCATAGATATGAATCATTCCGATAATTTAATTGGTCATGATATTCAGACAGGTATTAAACACCTTAAAAAAGATGTCTGGAATCGGGTCAACCGCAAACATATTACAAAAGTATTTTCCGAATTTTTACATGAATGTTTGATCCAACCTGTACGAACTAAAACAGAAACAGCACGTGTAAATTTTCAATTGGCGACAGATAGCCCTACTGTTTATTATACATTTTCTGGAGAGTACCGCGCGATGGATTATTGGCATCTTGATCCCAGTTCGGTTGTTAAATATGTAAATGATAAGCCGGAATCTAAGGTAGATGTTATTCAATTCTTTTTAGATATGAAGGAAACACTTGGTGTAAAACCATTAACACTATCAAAATTTATTGAAGAAACATATAATACCTTATACGCCGATGCATTTATTTTAGCACAAGGCAGGATTGATGCACATCTTTTAATTGATGCTACGTACACGGTTATTGAACACCAAATGGATGGACATCCCTGGGCTACAGTTAATAAGGGACGTATTGGTTTTAGCTATGAAGATTATTTAGATTTTGTACCCGAAGCGAGTAAGATGACAAGCTTATTTTGGTTGGGTGTTCACAAAAACAAGGCATTATATGCACATACTTGTGAGTACGATTACCCACGTTTGATGCAAGAGGAATTGGGCATTGATCTGCAGGATGCGTTTAATGCCGTACTTTTTTCGCATGAAGTGGATCCGAATGATTATTTATTTTTACCTGTGCACGAATGGCAATGGAAACATAAATTGACATTTTTATTTGCAGGCGATATTGCCAATCAATACATCATACCGCTTGGAAAAGGGAATGATAGCTATGCGCCGCAACAGTCAATTCGAACATTTTTCAATATTGACAAACCAGAAAAAATGTATGTTAAAACGGCAATCTCAATTTTAAATACATCTGTATACCGCGGATTATCCCCGGCGAAACTTTCAATTGCACCTTTTATAACAACCTGGGTAAAAAGTAAGTTAATGACAGATCCTTTTCTGAAACGACTTGGATTTACATTGCTAGGTGAAGTAGCAACAATTGGCTATAAGCATAAACATTACGAACAAGTTGAAAATGGTCCGTATCATTACAAAGAATTATTGGGTGCAATTTGGAGAGAGAGTGCTTCAAACTATTTGAATGAAGGCGAACGCATCATGACCATGGCATCGTTGCTGTATGTGGATGAAAACGGAAAATCGTTTACAGCCGAAATGATACGTAAGTCGGGCTTAACTGCTGAACATTGGTTGAAGAGCTATTTGAACGCATACTTAACGCCGATACTTCATATTTTCTATCAGCATAAATTTTTCTTCAGTCCCCATGGTGAGAATACAATTTTGGTAATTCAGGATTATGTTCCCGTTCGCATTATCATTAAAGATTTTGTAGAAGAAATTGTTCTGACACAAGATGGGAAAAAAGAAGCTCCAAAAGAAGCCCAACATATTTTACGAGATATTGATGATGAATATGCTACACTATTTATTTTATCGGGTGTGTTTGATGGAGTATTTAGGTATTTATCAAATGTGTTCCATAGTTATGTGGGCTTAGACGAAAAAGTATTTTGGAAAAATGTTGCCGAAGTTATAGATGGGTATCAAAAACAACATCCCGAATTAAAAGATCGCTACGAACAATTCGATTTATTTGTTCCTGAATTTATTCGGGTTTGTATTAATCGGGTTCGATTATTAACCTATGGATACTCGGAAGAAGCATCAATTCCAGTTCCAGAAATTTGTGGCGTGCTTACAAATCCTGCAGCCGAAAACAGAGTCTCTTCTTGTTAATAAACATGGTTTTTCCATGTAATATTAATCCTTGTATTATTTAGTCTAGTTCTAAATAGTGCAAGGATTTTTGCTTAATATATGCTACATTTGCCATTTAGACTAATTCTAAATAGTATGAATGTAGTATGGATAATATAAAAGTATTTATAGCAGACGAGCATTATCTTATTAGAGAGGGTGTTAAAGGAACATTAGCGGGGGCGGAGCACATTCAAATTGTTGGAGAATCGAGCGATTTGGTTCATTTGCATAATAATATTGATTCTTCTAATCCAAATGTGCTTATTTTTGAATTGAATTTATGTAAAGAACCCGTTCGTGATCTTATTCAAGATTTAAAGCTCAAACATCCAAGGTTAAAATTTCTAATTATTTCAGACTGTGACTGTGAATTACCCTTAGTTATGGCTGTTCGGGCTGGAGTAACAGGGTTTTTAAGAAAAAATGTTTTAAAAGAAGAGTTGTTATATGCTATACAGCAAGTACATAATAACAAAGAATATTTTGTGGGGGATATTACGCAACTTTTATTAAAAGGACTTTTAAATAATGCCACTTCAGATTTTAGCTTTTCCGACAGGGAATTAGAAGTTTTACGCTACATCTGTAAAGGAAGGTCAAACGAACAAATAGCAGATATTTTATTTATTAGTGAAAAGACGATCGCTACGCACCGTAGAAATATTATGAAAAAAGCAGGTGTTAAAAAGTCTACAGATTTGATAATTTGGGCTTTAGATAATAAAATTGTTTCTCGTTCTTAATTATTCAGTTAATTAGGGTAGTGTACTACTGTTTTTTTGGTATACAAAAACCCACTTTTTTAAGTATTGCAGCCTTCAATTTAAGAATCTACTTTTGTATTGTTTAGAATCAATCTAAATAATAAGATTATCAAAAAGCTATTTATACATATCATTTTAATCATTGCCTTATTTAGTTCCATTTCAGCATTTGCTCAAAACGGAATCATTAAAGGTAAAATTGTTTCGGATAGTTCACAACCTGTCGAGTTTGCTTTGGTTTATTTGAAGGGAACATCAATGGGAACTAATTGCGATTCAAAAGGCATATTCTGCATACATGCTGTTAAGCCTGGAAAATATACGGTGGTCTTTGCTCAACTAGGGTTTGAAACAGTAGAGCAATTGGTGGATGTGCATTCAGATCAAGTTCATGAAATAGTTTTACATACGCAAGCCAAATCAGATCAACCTGAAATTGTTGTTACAGGAACGCAAACAGAAAAAAGTATTCAAGATTCTCCCATACCGGTTACGATTATTACAGAAAGCCAAATAAAGCAAATGGGTTCTATGCGCCTAAGTGAAGTATTACAAGAGCAAACGGGTTTGGCTATTATTAACGATCACGGAACGGGAATTCAATTGCAAGGTTTCAATCCAGAGTATACCATGATTATGATTGATGGTGCTCCATTAATAGGCAGAACAGCTGGAACTTTTGATTTATCTAGAATGACTGTTGGTAATATCAAACAAATTGAAATTGTTAAAGGCCCTTCTTCTAGTTTATATGGAAGCGAAGCTTTAGCAGGTGTCATCAACATAATTACACAAGAGCCAACAGAAAAAGCCGGTGTTGGACTTCGTACACGCTACGGTACAAATAATACGAGTGATGTTTCATTGGATGGTTTTTTTCGCACAAAGAAGTTTAGTTACTCTGCATTTGCCAATAGATATTCAACTTCAGGTTATGATTTAGTTCCAGATACGGAAGATAAAACAGTCCCTGCATATCACAATTATACACTGCAACAAAAAGTAGCGTATCGTTTTAACCCAAGGCTGAAGGCATCGCTATTTGCACGTGGTTTTTTCGAAGATCAGAATTCAAATATTTCTTTTTCAGAAAATGGGATTGATTATAAGATCAATCAAGTAGGGAATCAATATGATTGGAATCTATTACCTCAAATTTCTTATTCACTTAATTCAAATACACGCCTTTTATTAAAAATGTATTCCACCTTTTATCATACGAGTGCTGTTATGACAAATATTGCGGATGGTAGTTTGTACGATGATAGTTATTTCAATCAAACGTTTAATCGACCGGAGTTGATTGGATCTAAAACTTGGAATAAAAAAAATGAAACCATACTTGGCGCGGGTGTAACCTTCGAATCTGTAAGTGCAACGCGTTATACCGATAAAAAAAGATTCAATAGTACATTTTATTATGTACAACACGATTGGAAACCACTATCGAAGATTAATATTATTGCAGGATTTAGGTACGATGTGCACAGTGTGTATGGAAAACAATTGAGTCCGAAGTTATCTATTAAATACAATGCTACGAAAAAAATTACATTCCGCGCTTCAGTCGGAAAAGGTTTTAAAGCCCCAGACTTTCGCCAGCTATATCTCAATTTCACAAATCCTGTTGCAGGTTATAGTGTATTTGGGTCGGAGGAGGTCTTGGCACAATACACCCAGTTGGAACAACAAGGTTTGATTGCTCAAACATTCATTGATCCAACTACTTTAAAACCTATCACTGCAGAGCGTTCTGTAGCTATAAACGTGGGTTGGAATGTTGACTTCTCTAAAAAAATGAATTGGCAATTGAATGTTTTCAGAAATGATATAAATGATATGATTGAAACATCTGCCATTGCAATGAAAACCAACGGGCAATCGGTGTATACTTATTATAATGTTTCCAAAGTATTTACGCAAGGTGTTGAAACAAATTTAGCATATCAGTTTCATAAGCATTTTTCTATAAGTGCAGGCTATCAATATTTGATAGCAAAAAATAAAGAAGTTGTTAAAGATATTGCAGAAGGGCAATATTATGCGCGTGATCCTATTACCTATGTTACTTCTATTATTTCAGAAAAAGAATATGGCGGGTTATTTAATAGATCCAAGCACATGGCGAATTTTAAATTATTTTATTTAAATAAAAATACGGGTTGGAGTGCTTCTATACGTGCCATTTATAGAGGTCGATATGGATTTGGTGATATGAATGGCAACTTGATTTTAGATGTAGATAATGAATACGTAAAGGGATATTGGTTGGCAAATATGTCTGTTGGAAAAACAATTACATCCTGGTTTACCTTACAAGTAGGTATGGATAATGTCTTTAATTATAAAAACCCTCAATACATTTCTTCTATTCCAGGGCGATTGTATTATACGTCCCTTCAATTAAAAATAAATAAAAAATAATTATGTCTACAAAAATATATACGAACATTTTAATTGCATGTGTTGCAATTCTTTCTTATTCCTGTAAAGATAAAAAGGAAGATGCTCCAGTCCCAGCAAGCACAAGTACAGCACTTGTTGTGCGTAACTTAGCAGCGAATCCTGAAACGGGTGGTAATGGACATTTTACCTTCTTCAGTTTGAAAAACAATGTTGTTGTACCCTTTACAGATTCTGCAACTACAAAATGGGATATCGCATTCAATGCAACAACCATTATTACCAATAGCGGTTCAAGCGGTCCTGGTACCGTAGGAGTTCAGTTGTATACGGGACTTTTTGAAAATTTAACAACAGCTCCTTCAACTGGTTATATCCAAGATGCTACATCTGCTTATGCCATTTCAACAGGTTCTGCAAACGGTTGGTATAATTACAATTCAACAACACACGTTATTTCGGCTATTCCTGGTAGGGCTATTGTAATACGTACAAATGATAATACCTATGCTAAAATGGAAATATTGAATTATTATCAAAATGCTCCTGCAGCACCTGTTAATACAGATGTTTCTAGATATTATACATTTAGATATGTGTATCAAAGTAACGGTACAAGACAATTTTAATTTATCTATCAATCAATCTATCAAATTTTCTATAATTCAAATCATGAAAAAACAACTACATACATTATTCGTGTTCGTATTGTCTATATATGCATCTTACGGACAAACATTCAGCACGACCACAACCATATCAGACTTAGCTGCAAATAAAGGAACAAAATTATTTACCTTCTTTAGTTTTTCTACAGGCGAAGAAGTTGCTGCAGCAGATTCAAATTCTAACAAATGGGATATTGCCTTCAGCGGTACAACAATTTTGTTTAATGGTGGTACGAAGGGGCCAAGCACCGTTGCGGCTCAATACATTACACCTTCTACATTTGAGGCTATTTCAGAGGCACCTACTTCGGATTATACATTGAATAGTCTTAGTGGTAATGGCAGTTGGTATGATTACAATCCAGGAGTAGGAAATAGTGGACCGCATACAATTATCCCTATTTCGGATAAGATCATTCTTGTAAAATTGGAGAATGGAAGCTATGTAAAACTTCAAATATTGAATTACTATCAAGGTGCTCCATCAGAAGTACCTACTACTGGTCCCGCATATGATGGTGTTGCTAAATATTATACATTTAAATATATATTGTCTGATGTTACAGATGCATTCAATGATACATATACTGTTTCAGATTTAGGATCAGATAAAGGCACAGGTAAGTATACCTTCTTTAGTTTTGCTACTGGGGAAGAGGTTGCGGCAGCAGATTCAAATTCTTTAAAATGGGATATTGCTTTCAGTGGAACAACAGTATTGTTTAATGGAGGTACGAAAGGTCCAGGCACTGTTGCAGCTCAATACCTTACACCATCTACATTTGAATCTATAATTGAAGCACCTACCACTGGTTATACATTGAATAGTATTAGTGGTTCTGGTAGCTGGTATACTTATTACCCTGGTTCAGATTTTAGCGGTCCGCATACTGTTTTACCAATTGCTGATAAAATAATTCTTTTGAAAGTACAGGATAGTAAATATGTAAAACTGCAAATATTAAATTATTATCAAGGGGCTCCTTCGGATGTACCCACAACAGGTCCAGCCTATACGGGTGTAGGCAAATATTTGACCTTCAGATATGCATTCACTGAAAATGTCGCCTTGCCTGAAATACCTACATCTGTTTTAACAACTTCATCAAAAGTTATTTCAATGTATCCAAATCCAATTTCTTCTTCATCTGCTGAATTAACGATCGATTCAGATGTAGATACAGGTAGTCTTAAAATTATGGATTTGATAGGCAATGAAGTTTATGCTGCTGCAATTAATAACTCAACGATGCAACTGACTAATTTAAATCTTGTTCAAGGAATTTATGTAGTAATTCTAGAGTCGGAGGGTAAGCTCTATCAACAAAAATTAATTGTTAAATAGACTATTTCTTTAAAACGTGAAACATTTTGCGATTCCAGTAATACGCATCTTTGATTATCAGAAGGCATTCGACTTCTATATAAATTGGTTGGAATTTAATATAGACTGGGAGCATGTAGATGCTCCCGGAATGCCTAGATATATTCAGATATCGAGTGATTCTGTTAAAATACATTTAACAGAACATCATGGAGATTGCAGTCCTGGTGCTAAGGTATTTATTGAATTTTCTTTTTTAAAAGAATTTCATGCAGAATTAGTAGATAAAAATTATTTGTTTTATAAACCAACAATAGAACATACTCTCTGGAATGCTTTAACGATGGAGGTAACAGATCCATTTGGGAATAAATTAGTATTTAACGAAAGTCTTTAAATTAGATGAGTGAATTTTGTTCCATTAATATATTGTGTGAATCTCCAAATGGTAAAATATATACCTGTGATTCGTGTGCAGAAAAAGTTGTATTCTGTTATAAAAATATAACACAATCTATGTGTAAAAAATATTTCAATAAATTTAGTAAAAATGTTTTCAATCTTAATCCTAAAGCATTTTTCAAGGACTTTCCATTTGAGAAAAGAATACATATTCGAACGGAATGGAATGCCTTGTTTTATTCTTTTACTAAGAAAGAAATATTAGAAATTCAAATACTACTTAAACAAGCTGATTTTAAACTTAACCTATTTGATCGATATGCCTTATACCTCAATTAAAAAAATTATTGCATCCATTGCGTATGTATTGATTATTCCCATCACATTCAGTTTGCTTACCCTAAGTGCTACATGGATGAAATCGGATTCATCATCAGAAATGAAAATTGTTTCTGTCAATGGTACTATGAGTGAAATTATCTGTGCCTTAGGTTTGGAAAGCTCTTTGGTTGGTGTTGATGTTACGAGTTCATACCCAGCATCCTTAGAAAAAGTAGTTAAAATTGGCCACAATCGTTCTGTTTCTTCAGAAGGTATTATAGCGCTATCTCCAAACTTAGTTGTAGGTATGCAAAATGATTTGAAATCAACTTTAATAGAACAATTAACGGCATCAAACATTAAAACCTATTTATTTAAACAAGAACTTTCTGTTGAAGGAACGAAGAAATTAATTAGTGAAGCAGGCGTGTATTTTAAACAATCTGCAAAAGCATCCGAATTGATTGCACAACTTGATAAAGATATTGCGCTGGTAAAAAAACCTAAAGTTAAAAAGAAAGTATTATTTATATATGCACGTGGCGCAGGTAGTATGATGGTTTCTGGAACAGGTACTTCTGTTGAAAAGGTGATTGAACTTTCTGGCGGACAAAATGCAGTTACTTCATTTGCAGATTTTAAGCCTTTAACATCCGAAGCTTTGATTGCTGCAAATCCAGATGTGATTTTATTATTCGATAGCGGTTTGGAAAGTATTGGTGGCGTCGATGGATTGTTAAAAGTTCAAGGAATTGCACAAACAACTGCTGGTAAAAATAAAAAAGTAATTAGCATGGATGGACAATTATTAACTGGATTTGGTCCGCGCTTAGGAAAAGCAATGATCGAACTTTCTTCAAAATTGCAATAATCTCATTATGGTAATTACATCTAAACAGCGTATTATTCTTATTGCACTTGCGTTCCTGTTAGTAGCTTTCATGTTGCTATCAGCAGGGAATGGTGCATTGTATATTTCTCCTTCGCAAGTTATATCTATTGTGTTACATAAGATTGGTATTTATAACCTTGTAGCATTTGATGAAGGCCAATATAATGTTTTTTGGATCATTCGTTTACCACGTGTATTGCTTGGTTTGTTAATCGGTGCAGGATTGGCTTTGTCTGGTGCTGCCTTGCAGGGCTTATTCAGAAATCCATTAGCAGATCCAGGTTTAATCGGCATTTCTGCAGGCGCATCTTTAAGTGCAGTCCTTACCATTGTTTTTTTATCTACCCTTTCAGCTACTCCGTATTATTATTTGATTGAAGGTATGGTAGGTTATTATACCTTAAATGTCGTAACATTTTTAGGTTCCTGTTTAACATCTTTTCTTGTATTTAAAGTCTCTAGAACAAATGGAAAGACAAATGTTACAACAATGTTGTTGGGAGGAATTGCGATTAACGCCTTGTGCGGTTCTTTTATAGGTTTGGTTACGTATTATGCTACAGATGCAGAGTTGCGAAATATTACATTTTGGTCTTTAGGCAGTTTGGGTGGTGCCAGTTGGAATACTGTAATCACCATACTTCCTTTTATTTTAATACCGATTGTGTTGTTGCCACGATTGTCAAAAGCGTTAAATACCATTTCTCTGGGCGAAAAAGAAGCTATTTATTTAGGCGTATCGGTAGATCGATTGAAAATACAAATTATCATTTTATCTACTATGGCTGTAGGTTCTGCTGTTGCTGTTGCTGGTATGATTGGGTTTGTAGGTTTGGTTGTGCCACATGTATTGCGCATGTTGGGCGGATTTAATCAACGGTATATTCTGATAGGTTCTTCTTTAGCGGGTGCCTTACTTTTAACAGGCTCAGATTTATTAGCTCGTATACTTGTAGCACCTGCCGAGTTGCCGATCGGAGTGATTACTGCATTGATTGGTACTCCTGTATTTGCTTGGATTTTGTTAAAACATAAAAAAGAAAGTCAGTTTATATAATGGTAGATGCAATTCATATAACACTATCTGTAGGTACTAAAACATTGTTGAATGGTATATCTCTGCATGCTCATGCAGGTGAGTTACTCGTTATTGCTGGTCCGAATGGAGCGGGTAAATCGACTTTGTTGAGAGCACTCTCTGAAAAAACAAATCTTGATACGGGTTGTGTTTGCTTGAATGGGTCTGATTTATACTATCAAGATGTTAAAGAACTTTCTAAAATTCGCGCGGTGCTTTCTCAATCCTTTGCAACAGGTTTACCTTTTCAAGTAGAAGAAATTGTAATGATGGGACGGTATCCATATTTTAAAGAACATCCCAATCCAGAAGACACGATGATTGTGAACGAAGTGTTGAATGCAATGGATATTGTAGGCTTAGCAAAACGGGTGTATTCAACATTGTCTGGAGGGGAGCAACAACGTGTTCAATTGGCACGTGTATTAGCACAGATCTGGAAAATTGATAAAAATGAAGATGGCATTGTTAAATATCTTTTCCTTGACGAACCCGTTTCAAGTTTAGATTTATATCATCAACAAGTTGTTTTGCAAACCGCAACTCGTATGGCTAAAGCTGGTTACTGTGTAATTGCGGTATTGCACGATTTGAATTTAATATCCCAATATGCCGATAAGGTATTGTTATTAAATAAGGGCTTTGTGGAGGCTTATGGTAAAGCAGAAGAAGTTTTCACAAAGGAACGTATAAAGCGTGTATATGGCTTAGATATACATCTTATAAACGATCCTGTTTCTGGTCAATTATTAATTATACCAGATTCAAGTTCATTTAAAATGAATCAAACAATTAATCCTAAATATAATGATAACAACAACAAATCAAATCGCGTTAGCAGAACGCTGGAATCAATTTAAAGTTGAATTTCCAAAGAAACGTATTCGTGATGCCGCAAAAGTACTTGGTGTTAGTGAAGCAGAATTGTTAGCTACAGAAGTTGGCTCAGGAGTAATTAAATTAGAAGGTGATTTCTCTGAATTGTATAAAGAATTACCAAGCTTAGGTCGTGTAATGTCACTTACTCGAAATGATGGTTGTGTATTAGAACACAAAGGAACTTTTGACAAGATTGATGTTCAAGGCAAAGCACATAAAGTAGGCACATTGATTGGTACGATTGAAGCACGTGCATTCTTTAACTTCTGGAAATTCGCATTTGCTGCTGAAGTTAAATCACCTCGTGGTACGATGAAAAATATTCAATTCTTTGATGCAGCAGGTGTTGCTGTTACAAAGATATATGTTTTGGAAGATGGTGGTAACCTCGAAGCGTATCAAACACTTGTTGATAATTACCGTGCAGCAGATCAATCTACTGAACTTGAAATTACGCCCGATATTGCTCCAACGTTTGAAGAACATATTGATGAAGCTGCTTTCATTGCAGCTTGGGCGGGCCTTGAAGATACACATGATTTTTTTATTATGTTACGCAAATTCAAATTGAACCGCTTACGTGCACTCGAAATTGCGGATAAAACATTTACACGCAAATCGGATAAATCAAAACTGGTTGGTTTGTTAGAATCTGCACTGAATGATAAAATGCAGATTATGATATTTGCTGGAAGTAAAGGCAATATTCAAATACACCAAGACGTAATAAATTCTGTTAAAGTAATGGACAACTGGTTGAATGTCTTAGATCCTGATTTTAACATGCATTTAAATATGGATGAAATTACTGATACGTGGGTAGTACGAAAACCAACCAACGATGGGGATGTTACTTCGATCGAATGCTTTAACAAAGACCGCGAAATGGTTGTTCAGTTTTTTGGTTTCCGTAAGCCAGGTAAACCAGAATTAAACGCGTGGCGCGAATTAGTGAAAACTATTTAGTTATTTTTTAATTGTTTAATTGTCTGGACCGCTCTTTTTAGAAATAAGAAGAGCGGTTCTTTTTTATGGGATTTGATTCGTAAAAAAACGATTAAAAACATCTGTGCATGTTATTGTAACCACATTTTCTGTGTTCTTTATTGGAAAACTGAAATTAAATAGGTCTTTTAACGAACGAAATACTTTGTAGTATAGAGCCCTTGTTCAGAGTAGCTTATTTTTAGTATCTTTATTGTTCCAAAGCGTTGTTTGATAAATTATGATTGAAACGCGAACATTAAGTATAGTGCCATGTCCGATAAGAAGAATAATAAAAATAAGAAAAAAGAGCATCCCACAGTGAAACATCAAATGCACCCCAATAATAAACATCGGGAGCGCTATGATTTTCCTGTATTGATTTCTTCCTTACCCGAATTGGCGCAATATGTAACAACGAATATTTATGGGGATGAATCGATTGATTTTTTTAATCCCGCTGCTGTTACCTGTTTGAATAATGCTTTGTTGAAACACTACTACGACATCACAGAGTGGAGTATCCCCGAAGGATATTTATGTCCGCCAATACCAGGTAGGGCAGATTACATACACCATATAGCAGAATTATTGGGCACGAGTTTTAAACAGACCATACCCAAAGGTGCTCATGTTCGATGCTTGGATATTGGAGTAGGTGCCAATTGTGTGTATCCTATTATAGGCGTTAAAGAATATGGTTGGAGTTTTGTGGGTTCGGATATCGACCCAATTTCAATTGCTTCAGCAAAACATATTGTAGAAGCAAATGACGTTCTCAAAGATCATGTAACATTACGTTTACAGAAGCATCCCGAAGATATATTCTTTGGTGTGATAGCTGAAGGAGAGAAGTTTGACCTTACGATTTGTAATCCGCCGTTTCATGTATCTGCTGAAGCTGCAGCCGAAGGAACCTTGCGTAAATTAAGCAATCTCAAAAGTGAAAAAGTTACAAAAACAGAATTGAATTTCGGAGGA
This sequence comes from uncultured Cytophaga sp., assembly GCF_937863595.1. Classification (GTDB taxonomy): domain Bacteria; phylum Bacteroidota; class Bacteroidia; order Cytophagales; family Cytophagaceae; genus Cytophaga. The sequence continues at coordinate 17,798 of NZ_CALMGQ010000159.1, read as the reverse complement.
CAAAAAAATGAGTTGTGGTGCGATGGTGGCGAATTGAATTTCATTCGCAATATGATTCGAGAAAGCAAAAAGTTTTCTACTTCAGTTTTATGGTTTTCAACCTTGGTTTCAAAACAAGCAAATCTGGAGAAGTTTTATGCCCAGCTAGAATTGTTAGCACCCTTTGATGTGCGCACAATCCCGATGGGGCAAGGTAATAAATCAAGTCGATTGGTAGCGTGGACTTTTCATTCCAAAGAAGCCCAAGCAATATGGCGGAATGAAAGGTGGAAGAATGTTGAAGAAGTTGGTATTTAGTATTTCCTAATCCGTTTTCTGTGTGTCACTACACTCTTGTCTTTGAGTAACAGAATAACCGTCAACTTGAGTGATTTGCATTTCATACTCTAGTGGTTGGTAATTTAAGTGTAATAATTAGTAGAGGTTAAACATAAAGAACAAACACTTAAACGTACCGAACCTTACGGCTTATTTTCAGTAGAACCAAAACATGCCGTTCGGTACGTTTACGCAGCAGTATTATAGATAATGCGAAATTGTTCTTTTGCGTAAACTACCAACCACCTGTTATTGGTATCTACAATTTTCTTGGTTTGACGACTATGGTGAATACAGACCATGATATCAGATGAAAGAAAAACTCTAAATAAATCAACAACCAATTCCATTCATGACAAAACCAACGAACATACTTGCAAAGTTTGGCCTTAACGGTTTCTTTTTTGGTTTGGTGGCTGTTGTTGTGTTGGCTTTTTATTTTCCTTCTTGGGGAAGTGCCGATAGTGTGCTTCCGCTTTCTGAGATTGCTCAATATGGAGTGTCTGTGATTTTCTTTTTTTATGGATTGAAATTAAGTCCAGAGAAATTAAAGGCGGGATTATTCAATTGGCGCTTACATCTCTTGATACAATCCAGCACCTTCCTTTTATTTCCGCTGGTAATTATTCTGGTTCATACTTTTTTTGGGAACATGGGAGATGATTTAATCTGGCTGGGCGTTTTTTATGTAGCTGCCTTGCCGTCTACCGTTTCATCTTCTGTCGTAATGGTTTCCATTGCAGGAGGGAACATGACAGCTGCCATTTTCAATGCTAGCATATCAAGTATATTGGGCGTGTTTATAACACCGCTTTGGATGGCATTATTTATGGACGACATGCATGCCGATATGGATACTACAGCAGTCATTATCAAGTTGTGCTTTCAAGTATTGATGCCTGTCATCGCAGGATTGTTGTTGCATCACTGGTTGGGTCGCTTCACCGAACGCTATAAAAATGCACTACGCTTATTTGATCAAACGATCATATTGTTAATTGTGTTTACTTCTTTTTGTGAATCCGTAGCTGGGGATATGTTTGTCGGATTTTCAATAGCAGAGATCCTTTTAATTTCTGTTGCGATGCTGGTATTGTTTTTAAGCATGTTCGGAATTATGTATGTACTTTCCATTGCGTTGAAATTAAATCGAGAAGATCGGATTGCTGTATTGTTTTGTGGTTCCAAAAAATCCCTCGTTCAAGGAGCTGTAATGGGGAAGGCTTTATTTCCCGATCCATTGATGTTGGGACTAGTACTTTTACCGTTGATGTTGTATCATGCCTTGCAATTGATTGTAAGTGGAATGATTGCCGAAGGAATATCGCATAAAAAATAATTAGTATTAAATAATTGATAATTAGTTGTTTGTGATTTATTTTTAAAATAATTGTATCTATTTATAATAAGTCTAAATAAATATACTTAGTTTTGGGAAATGAAAATTCAATTCTTCCCAATGAAAAAAATATACCTTTTAGCTGTTACAGCAGCCTTACTAACTCAAATTTCTTGTAAGGACAGAAATAACGATACAGCCATTGTACCAAACCCACAAGCATTTGTTGCTGAAAATTATTCAAATGTGGTTTTTGCTACCTACGAAGATTCATGGATAGCGGCTAATAAACTAAAAACAGCAGCAGAGAGTTTTGTTGCAAATCCCTCTCAAGGTGGTTTAGAAAATACACGCGCTGCCTATTTAGCAGCACGAACTCCATACATTCAAAGTGAAGCATTTCGTTTTTACAACGGTCCTATTGATGATGCAAGAGGTTTGGAAGGATTATTAAATTCTTGGCCCTTAGACGAATCGTATATCGATTACATCGTAACCAATGCAAATACAGGAATTATAAATGATGCAACGGCATTTCCAACGATTAATAAAGATATCATCGAAGCCAACAATCAAACTGCAGGTGAAGAAAGTGTAAGTTGTGGCTATCATGCAATTGAATTTTTATTGTGGGGACAAGATCTTTCGGTTGATGGTCCTGGCGATAGACCGTATACGGATTACATCGTTGGAGGCAGTGGTACGGCATCCAATCAAGATAGAAGAGCTGCTTACTTATTAGCGTGTATTGATTTATTAATCGACAATTTAAATACTTTAAAAAACGATTGGAAACCCAATGCGCAAAATTACAGAGCATCGTTTGTTGCAAATCCGAATCAAGCAATTTCTAATTTTTTAACAGGTGTGTATCGTTATACGGATGGTGAACTTTCTGTTGAACGTATGCAAGTTGCCTTAGACGCAGAGGACGATGCAGGTAGACAAGAAAATGAACAATCTTGCTTTAGTGATCAAACACACAACGATATTATTCTTGGTCAAAAAGGTATTCGTAATGTGTACATTGGAACGTATGTTCGTATTGATGGCTCTGTTGTAGAAGGAGCAAGTTTATCTGATTTGGTGAAGGCTACGGATAAAAATTTAAATGATCTTGTATTATCTAAAATTTATGATGCGGATATAGCTGTGAACGCAATTCATCCACCATTTGACAATGAAATTGTAAGTACGAATGCAGCAGGTAGAATTCGTGTTCAGAATGCGATAAATGCTTTACATGATGAAGCTGCTGAATATAAGGCTGCTGGGGCAAAATTAGGTATGATTATAAATTAATTTAGTATTGTAATACGTGTTGATGATAGATTCAATATTACTACAATATTTAATAGTAAGTTTGCCGTTATTTCGCAGTTTTGTGAGATAACGGCAAACTTATTAAACAATGAAATTATAAATCTTCTCATTGAATACAATTATGTTAAAAAAGTCTGGATTCATACTCTCCATTATTTTATTTGTGACGATAACAACGATGCAATTTTGTAGACACAATCCAGATGCACCAGTGCCCAATACCGTTGTTAGTAATAAAGCGGAAGTAGATGAAGAATATGCAGGTGGAACGACAACCATTTTTGATGCAACGATGAATGCATTTGGTTTCCCTGCCCAGAATTTGACGCAATACCAAAAAAATAAATTCTCATTAGGTAATTCTGTTTTTAAAACCAATTGGGTTGTAGCACCTGCTACTACTACAGCAATAGATGGCATCGGCCCTTTTTTTAATTCTAGATCGTGTTCGGGCTGTCATAAATTAGATGGAAGAGGTTTGCCACCAATGAACCCAGGAGATGATTTAAATGGTTTGTTGTTTCGCTTAAGTATTCCTGGTGAAAATGAACACGGCGGCCCACTAGGCGATCCACAATATGGCGATCAATTAAGCAATCATGCAATTTATGCAGGTGCAGATATGACTGCTATTCCTGAAGGTACGGTGAATGTAACCTATAGCATTATTTCTGGTAAATATGCAGATGGAATAAGCTACGAATTAAGAGATCCCATATATACATTTGTAGACTTAGGTTATGGAGAATTGAGTGCAGGTATAATGACGAGCCCACGCTTGGCACAACAATTACCAGGTCTAGGTTTGCTTGAAGCAATTTCTGTTGCAGACATCCTTGCGAACGCAGATCCTTCGGATATAAATGGGGATGGCATTTCTGGTAAACCAAATTATGTGTGGAATTATAAAACAAATACAGTTGATTTAGGACGTTTTGGTTGGAAGTCAAATCAACCAACCATTTTGCAACAAGTAGCTGGGGCATCTATCGGGGATATGGGCCTTACAACAACCTTGTTTCCCAATCAAAATTTAACAGGGCAACAAATTACCGATTATGGAACTTGGCCAACAGGTGGAGATCCAGAAGTACAAGTAAATGATTTTGATCAATTGGTATTTTATTGTCAAACACTCGCAGTACCTGCAAGAAGAAACTGGAACGACCAAGATGTATTACGAGGGAAAGAATTATTTCGTCAAGCAAAATGTGCAAGTTGCCACACACCTTATTTTGAAACAGGTGCACATGATGTGCCTGCTTTAAGCAATCAAAAGATTCGACCTTATACGGATTTGTTATTACATGATATGGGCAGTGGTTTAGCAGATGGAAGGCCTGATTTTCTTGCAACAGGTAACGAGTGGCGAACACCTCCTTTGTGGGGTTTAGGTTTGATTAATACTGTAAATAATGGGGGCAGTTTCCTATTGCATGATGGTAGAGCACGCAGCATATCTGAAGCAATCATTTGGCATGGCGGGGAAGGTGAATTTTCTAAAAATGCATTTCTTAATATGAATGCACTAGACCGTGCAGCAATCCTTAAATTCTTACAATCATTATAAATTAAATATTCAACAAAATGAGAAATTTTATGCGTTTATTTTTATGCATGCTTATAAGTGCTATAATTCTTATTTCATGCAAGCCATCGAAAGATGAAAAATCTACTTTGGTAACGGCAGATCGTAAGCCATTGGTTTCGAACCTTGGTAACAACATTATTGTGCCAAGATATCAAGCATTAAACGATGCTATAAATGCATTTGATGCACAGGTAAACGTTTTTACAGGTTCTCCTTCTACAGAAAATTTGATGGAACTTAGAACGAAATTTTATGTGAGCTATGTTGCATGGGAGTATGTTGCTAGTTTTGAATTTGGTCCGGCTACAGCTAGTAATATTAATTTAGGGACGAAAATGGTGAATGTATTTCCAACAGATACAGCACTTGTGAAAAATAAAATCATTCAAGGCAGCACAACAATACCTGCAACAAATAGTGCTTCCTATTCTGGATTTCCTGCAATTGATTATCTATTGTTTTGGAAAAGTTTGAGCGCAGAACAAATTGTTGATTCCTTTCAAATATCTTCGTTAGCGATCAAAAGGTGTAATTTTTTAAAAGCACTGAGTGCGAACTTAAAAACGAGAGTTAATAGTACATATAGCGATTGGACTTCTGGCCCTTCGCCTTTTAATACGTTGTATACAAATAATACAGGCCTGGATTTAGGTAGCTCAACTTCTCAAACCATCAATATGATGGTTGCCGATTTAGAAAATATTAAAAATTACAAACTCGGTTTGCCACTTAATATTAGTCAAAACGTTGTGATTGATAATGCAAATGTGTATCCATTTAGAAGTGAAGGGTATCATTCAGATTCTTCACTTGTTCTGGCTAAAGCAAGCATGGAAGCGTTGCGTAAATTGTATAAAGGTATTTCACCTGCAGGCATAGATGGACAAGGATTTGATGATTATTTAATAGCAATAGGAAGGACGGATTTGAGCAAACAAATTGGAGACGAAATTGAATTGGTTCAAACTAAATTAAATCTTATTCCAGGCCCAATATCAATAGCAATTCAAAACCCTGCTGGAAAACAAGCTGTACAAAACGCATTTCAAGAAATGTTGAATTTAATCACATTGATGAAAGTTGATTTGCCTTCTGCTGTCGGAGTGATTATTTCTTATGGCGATACGGATGGGGATTGAATTTAATTATGAGTTATGAGTTATGAGTTATGAATTAAGAATTAAGAATTAATTTCGTTTCCTTAATATTTTTAGTAGGGATTTATTCTTTATCCGTTGGCTAAAGCCAACGGCAATGAAAGCTGTTCAGAGGATTATTTGACAGCTACTCGGCTTTCATTGCCGTCACATTTATGTGACGGGTATTATGAATCATTGAGATTGCAATTAAAATTAGCAAGCTAAGTCTTAAGGAAACGACATTGAATTATGAGTTAAGAATTAATTTCGTTTAGTGAACGACTGTTGTTCCCTGCGAGATGCACTATATATACGCAAACATTTTTGGTTTTATACCGAACATATACGCTTTCTATTTCAGCACTGACCCCAGCGGGGTCATATCTTTATAGCACAAACAAAACAACAATCATACACGCGCTCCCGAAGGGAGCATTTATATTTACGGTTTATATAGCGCTTAACCCCTTTGCGATTTCGCGTATGTCTTTAGTGGATATTATTTTACTTCAAATATTAGACCCCGACTGGGGCGTTCTTAAAAAAACATAATTCATTATGCATAATGAATTCATTAGGTTTAACTCTTATTTGACTGGCGTCACAGAAAGTACTTATACCAAATCTAAATTCAAAATAGTTCAAAATATATTTTGACTTTGCCAGGTTGTTGGCCAGAAAAGGCACAACAACGAGTAGCTTGGTGCTTAGGTTATGATATACCCAAATATAAAAATGGACTATTTTGTAGTAGGAATTGGTATTAATCTATTTGACTTCTTCTAAATCTCACTCTGGGTGTGTCTTTTCTACCTGCAACCGGATCTTATTCCAATGTATTTATTTTGCTTCAATAATTATTTTCTTCTTGAATTTTTCAAAAATCGAAAGGATCAATAAGATTAAAAACATTCCGTAAAACGTATCTTCAATTGGTATGGTTAAAATACGTATGCCCAAATTTTCTGCAGGATTGTACCAAACAACTTCTTCATCCAAACCCGTACCTGTTAGGATTCCGTTAACGATTAAAAACGGAATAAGTATGAATAGGTAGGTTTGATAAAAACGGCCTAAGTAATCTACTTTGAAAATAAATTGTAAGCTTAACAAGAATAGAGGGAATGCTATAAAGGTTGATGCCGTATATGCTTTATCCAAATGTAAGCATCCAATTACTAATAGAACAACAGACAATACAAGTGTAATGTAGGTGCTCGATTTAGCAAAATAATCTTTAGGAAAGAAATACCTCAATGCTTCATACGAAAAGATACATGCATAGGGGATACAGAAAAAAAACATCCATTCTTCAATCGGTAAACCAAAGATATAATACCCCAATAAATATTTTCCGTTGAAGCCCCAAACACCCCATGAAGTAAAAACGGCATCCCATGTAATAAATACACCTGCAGCTATGGCAATGCTTAAAAACAATGCAGGCCAATTTTTATGTAATTGAATTCTAGAATCAAAACTCCACCACAGGGGTACTGAAAGTGAAAATAGATTGACCAATAAATACGTATACATGCTATTCATTACACTATTAGTTTTTAGATTTTTTTGCTTCAGCCCAATATTTATAAGGAACCAACAACATGCCAAAACATTCTCCTTGCTCTTTTGTAAGATGTTTATGGTGCATTTTATGCGCTTTTCGGATCGACATCAAATAGACATTTTTTGAGCGTGTCAATGCTTTTATACGTTGATGTATGAATAAGTCGTGAACAAAGAAATAGGCTGCTCCGTAAATGAAAATTCCTGTGCCCAACCAAAAGCGATAATCAAAGCCATTCATCGTACCTACATAAAATAAGATGATGCTTGGTATTGCAAAGATCACAAAGAACCAATCGTTCTTTTCAAAAAATATTTTGTCTTCCCCTATAACATGATGGTCTTCGTGCAAAAACCAGAATATCCCGTGCATCACGTATTTATGTACAAACCAGGCTGTAAATTCCATAAATAAAAATGTGCCAATGACGATGCCAATATTAATTAGAATTTCCATGAAGGTGCTTTTTAAAATCGTTAAAGGTTATTAAGAACCATTTAGTAAATTGATCTGGATTCGATTTGATTTCATTGTCTATCCAATCGATAGAGACAAACTTTGTTGCTTGTACTTCATCTGTATTAAACGGAATGGTTTCATTATCAAAAGTACCAATGAGAACATGGTCTAATTCGTGTTCTGTTAATCCATCACCCACATCTGCTTTGTATAAAAACGTATACGCATCTTTTACATGGCATTGTATACCCATTTCTTCTTGAAGTCTACGTTGTGCCGCATCTAATGTTGTTTCACTATGCCGTTGATGGCTGCAACATGTATTGGTCCATTTTAAAGGCGAGTGGTATTTTTTTTCAGAGCGTTGTTGCAATAACAATTCGCCTTTTGAATTTGATAGAAATATTGAAAAAGCACGATGCAAAATTCCTTTTTCATGTGCTTCCAATTTTTCCATAGAACCAATTTCAGTATCGGATTGGTCTACCAAAATGACGTATTCTTTTTTATTCACGTGTTAACTTTTGTAATTGTATTTGTTCAGCGTTAGAGCAATCTCCATTTTCGATAAGTGTTGTTACCATACGTAGATATTGTTCTTTACCTAATTCATTTTTTTGATGAGCAATTGTCTTTATTATAAAACTTCTATCTGTTTCTATATTTTTTGAATATCCCAATACCGAAGGAATATTTAGTTGTAACATCAATCTCAAATATCTGAGTTCGGTATTGTTTGGCAATTTAAGAATGGAATTTTCTAAATTGTTTTTCCCAGCATTAAAATACGAAATTTTCTTCATTGGATCATTCGTATGCGTGGCTAGCATGGATTCAATTACGCCCAAATAGCCCATTTCAACAGTAGTCAATGCACTTGACTGAAGTTCATTATATAACTTTATAGCATATTCCTTATTCGATTGGACTTTATCTAAATTTGTTCTTAATTCTATCAAATGTACTTGTGCCGAAATTACGAAACACATGAATACCATAAATGTGCATAAAACAGATTTTATCATAACACATTTGCCTGATAGCGCACATACGAAAAGCAAAGTAGCCCTACCTTTTTAGGGTTAGAAATACGTATGCGTTGAGACATAATTTGCTGCGCTTTTACTCCCTTTATTTTGTTGAATAAGCAGATATAATAATAGTATGCAACATACACCCCAAATCGTGCTCTGCGAGGCAGTTTTTTTATTCCTTCCAAACCATCTTTAAAGTCTTTAAGAATATCTAATTCAATTTGTTTTTTTACCGTTTCGTCAAATTCTGAAATATTTATTCCTGGGAAATAGCTGCGACCCAACACTTCATAATCTGCTTTTAAATCTCTCAGGAAATTTATTTTTTGAAATGCAGATCCCAAACGCGTTGCTGAAAATTCTAAGGAATTGTATAACTTTTTATCTCCCAAACAAAATACATTTAAACACATTAGTCCTACAACTTCTGCAGAACCAACGATGTATTGTTCGTAGCCATCCTGTTCGTATATCTTTTTGTTTAAATCCATTTCCATGCTATCTAGAAATGTTTTTATATGTGCTCTATCAATATTGTATGTATGAACCGTTTCTTGAAAGGCATGTAAAATCGGGTTCGTACTGATTCTTCTTTTTAAAGCCAGTTCTGTTTCTTTTCTAAATTCAGCTAATAATTCTGCACTGTTGTATTCAAAAAAGGAATCTACAATTTCATCGGCTACACGTACGAAGCCATATATGGAATAGATAGCGGGACGTATTTCAGCAGACAATAGATTGATTCCCATTGAAAACGATGTGCTGTAATGCTTGGTTATCAATTTGCTGCAAAAGTGCGATGCGTTGTCAAAAAGTGCTTTCATACCAAATCTTTGTTAATTAACTCTTGTGCGACAATCTTTCCTGAAATAATAGCTGGCGGAACTCCTGGTCCTGGAACAGTTAGCTGTCCTGTGTAGAACAAACCAGAAACTTTTTTGTTTAGAATCGACGGTTTTAAAACTGCTGTTTGTTTCAATGTATTTGCTAAACCGTAGGCATTTCCTTTAAAAGCATTGTAATCACTTTTAAAATCCTTGATGGCATAACTCTTTTTAAATACCACATGATCACGAATATTTTGTCCAATTCTATTTTCCAAGCGATCCATTATGATGGAATAATATTTTTCTCTCAATACTTCATTATCTTCAATGCCAGTTGCAAGTGGCATTAAAATAAACATGTTTTCGCAACCTTCTGGTGCAACTGTATTGTCAGTAACACTTGGTGTACATACATAGAATAGAGGTTTGCTCGGCCACTTCGGATCCGTATAGATTTCCTGTGCATGTAAATCAAATTCTTCATCAAAAAATAAAGAATGATGTTGCACGCGTTCAAGCTTTTTGTTAATGCCTAAATAGAATATCAAGCTGGAAGGAGCCATTTGTCGAGACTCCCAATACGAATCGGAATATTTGCGGTATTTTTTTTCTAATAATTTCGTTTCAACAAAATGATAATCTGCACCTGCTACAACTTTATCTAAGGAGATTTTTTTATTTCCTTCCAGGGATATTCCTTCCACTTTTCCATCTACCACATGTATTTTTTCAACCTTCGAATTTAGATGTATGTGCACACCCAGTTCACGTGCTAATTTTTCCATGCTTTCCACAATTTTATGCATGCCACCTTGCGGATACCAAGTACCTAATTTGATATCTGCATAATTCATTAAGCTATATAATGCAGGGGTTGTTTGTGCAGTAGCACCCAGAAATAGTATGGGGAATTCAAGTAATTTTAGAATACGATCGTCTTTAAAAAACTTTTTGGTATAGGAATCAAAGGAACTGAAAATATGCATCTTTAAAGCACCCAATATAATTTCTGAATCGAAAAACTCCGTAATGCTTTTGCCTGGTTTGAGCACAATTTTTTCCATGCCCAGTTTATATTTGAATGCGGCTTCTACTAAGAATGTATCTAAGGCCTTTGCACTTCCTGGTTCCCAAGATTCGAATAATTCTTTTAATGCATTTAAATCTGCAGGTATATCTACAATGCTGTCTTTGAAAAAAACTTGATAGGAGGGATCTAAGCGTTGAAGCGTGTAGTAATCTGAAACCTTTTTTCCAAAGTCTGCAAAGAAATTTTCAAACACACCCGGCATCCAATACCAGCTTGGGCCCATATCAAAGGTAAATCCATGTTCGGTAAATTTCCGAGCTCTACCACCTACGTTTGTATGTTGTTCAAATATATGCACTTCATAGCCTGATTGCGCCAAATAACAAGCGGAAGACAAACTCGAAAACCCGGAACCAATTATACCTACTTTTATCATAAACACTTCTTGCTCAATTGTTTTGATGAGCAACTAGTAATATAACAGTTAAGTAGTTAAAGTGTTCATTAATAGATGGTAAAAAAAGGGTTTAGTGGATAAAAAGTGGGGTCTTTATTCGTTTACAATTAAAATCGATTAAAAAAATAATATTCTACCATTAAGATTTAAATTTAAGAATAAATTTAAATCTTAATGGTAGAATATTCGCACCTAAGTTTGAAATTCGGTGAAATATTTCTTTAATAAAAAATACAAAGCAACTCATTTATTACCACCCGATACTATCAATCCAACTATCCTTTATTGAAATGGTTTCATGATAGATGCACTTCATTTTTTTATCTTTTAATTCATATATATTTATGCTCGTAAAAGTGCTTATGTTAGACCAATTTCTACTAGTTAGAGTTAGCCATACACGACTGTCTTTGCTTGTTATTGGATGGGAAATGTATTGACAAATAGGTTTTGATTCTTTTGTAAATGAAATACTGTCAATAATGGACACATTTTTATTCCATTCATTAACAGAGCTCCAATCAAATGGTTTTAATAAAATCGTGTATTGTTTACGCAACTCTTTTTCTTCCTTTTTTGAAATGTAAGCCGAATCTATTGCTGTCTTTAAGATGAACTGAATATGATCTTCTAGAAAAGTTTTTTCTGATGAATTGCCTAATACCTTTTTTAATGAATATGTTCTAATTAATGAAACATCAGTAGTGTCCAAAATTTCATTCATGTGATGCATAAAAATTGCTGCAGTATTTTCTTTCTGTGCAAAAGATGTAAATTGAAATAGGTGTATAAAACAGATCGTTAAAACAGATAATTTCATAATTGTAAGGGGATTTTTTTCTTAACGCTACACATTAACTCCAAATAGATAACCTACCAAAGCAGACAAGCCCATTGCAAGTGTTCCCCAAATCGTTATGCGTAGGATCGATTTACCTATACTTGAACCACCAGTCTTTGCAGAAAAGAGACCTAAGATTATTAGAAAAAGTATCGTGAATCCATACAGCCAATATTCCATTCCTATAACAGGTGCGAAAAGAATCACAAATAGTGGTAAGGCCCCGCCTACGGTAAAAGAGGCGCCCGACGCTAAGGCAGCTTGTATGGGATTTGCTTGACTTATTTCGTTTATACCCAACTCGTCGCGCATGTGTGCGCCCAATGCATCTACTGCTGTAAACTCTATGGCTACTTGCATCGCCGTTTCTTTTTTTAGACCTCTGTTCTCATATATTTGAGCCAGCATATTTAACTCAAGTTCGGGCATCTCTTCCAGTTCTTGTTTTTCTCTTTCAATATCCGCTTTTTCGGTATCGGTTTGGGAGCTGACGGATACATATTCTCCGGCAGCCATGGATAGTGCGCCTGCAACCAATCCCGCTACGGCAGCTAATACGATGGGTTCTCTGGCAGAACTTGCCGCAGCGACACCAATAGCCAAACTTGATAATGAAATAATACCATCGTTTGCACCCAATACAGCTGCGCGTAGCCAATTGCTTCGGTGTATGTAATGGTTGTCTAGATAATTGTCAATTGTAGTTGGTTTCATGGTGTTCGAATTAAAAATTACATAATATTCCTTTTGCATTTTAAACAATCATTCATCATTTGAGGATACGTTCGACTTCCAGTTTCTACTCCAGTATAAAATTCGGTATCGAATGCCATCGTATACTAAGCCTATTAAAAGTAGGGTAGCGGGTATGGTGAATACATACATTTCTAATGATGTATAAAGCACACCACCAACTATTCCTCCGAAAAAGAAAAAGAAAATTATGAGAAGGCGGAGACGGATAGTAGTAGTTAATTTGTTTTTTTGTTCCACTGTCTTATTAAAGAAAAGCTGAGAGAGCTCGATTCCTAAATCGGTGAATAGTCCTGTTAAATGTGTTGTTCGTACCACAGCATCTGAAATGCGTGTTACGAGCGAGTTTTGCAAGCCCATCGCAAATAGCAAGCTCAATGCAATAATATTTCCATATTCATAAATGAATTTGTGACCAACAAATGCAACTGTAAATAGGATAATGCTTTCAAAAATTACAGGTATGATATAAACCAGTCGTTTATTTTTTCGGTTTATGATTTCAATAAGTATGCTTGATACAAACGAACCTAGAAAGAAAAATAAAATGTATAAAAAGAAATTTATACTTTCTGCAAAATTCAATTTAAATACTTCGTCAATAAAATAAGCAAAGTGACCAGTTACATTTGTCGTTAATTGCTGTACCGATAAAAATCCTGCAATATTAACCACACCTGCAACGAAAGAAAGCAAGGCTGCAATCTTCTTATTGTGATTTATAGTCCTTGTTTTTCCTTGATGGGTAAACATGTTAGATGTTGTAATTAAAAAGTACGTACATAATAAACTATTTGCATTCTATCACTAGATTTCATGCTAGGTATGTTATACATGTGATAACATATCTAGCATGATTACTTACAAATGATATTGATGGATGCTATTTAAATCAAATTGATGTATTTGCGTACTGTAAAATACAATTTAAACGGTACTGAATTAACAATTAGAAATAAACATATACAATTTAACATGTTTCTGTTTATTAATCTCCTCCAATCATTTTGGATACGATGCCTTTTTTATTCGAATACTCCGCTGCTACAATCCCTATTATATGTAGTAAGATGAATATTGGAAACCAGTAGATACCTAATTTATGTATCGTTTCAATGCCTTCTTTCCACTGTGTGAAAAATCCCTTTTCTATACATACACCTGTAGCTGCAGATATGAAAACGAATACATAAAAGTAAATGTACGTGAAACCTTGTAAACGATCTTTTAAAGTAAGCGCAGAATTAAATGGATTTGGAAATCGAATACCTTTTGCAACCATGTAAACAATTCGTATTATGAAAGCGATAATCATAACATAAGAAAATATGACGTGCCATTCCCACATCGGTGCACGAATTGCTTTTGCAATATCAGACATTTGTTCATCTGTTATTGGAGATGTAAGTGTTTTGCTTTCAATAATTGCTATGACATGTTTTTTATTCATCCAATACATGCGAAGAAATCCTGTTATAAATAGGATGGACATCGCGAGCGCCATAATCCAATGGAGAAATCGATGAAATACAGTGATTTTTTTTTGTGTTACCATAATAAATAGTGTGCAAATTAATTAAAAGTTGTATGGTATTCTGTATAGGAATTTTGTAATTGAAGAATAATTTCTTGTGCTTTTGAAGCATCTGTTTCTGTATCCAATGTTTTCACTAATTCTAAATGTGGTTCCAACCATTTGTGTAATGCATCGTGACTATCGCCATCCATTGTGCAACTTTTAATAAGTTGATAATTCTGTTCTTTAAGTTCTGTTGCAAGAATTTTATATGTTTTTTGATTGTTTTCAATGTAGGTATTTACCAATTCTTCACCTTTTAAAACATAGGGTTTCATTTCAGCATTTACAACCCATTTCTCTCCTTTATTTAATTCAAGGGTGGTAGCTTGTTCCTCGTGGCTATGTCCTTCATGATTGTGTCCTTCGTGATTGTGTCCTTCATGATTGTGCTCTGAATGTTCAGCAGTATTTGTACAACTCCACAAAACTATCGTACTCATTGCTATAAATAATGTTTTTTTCATGCTATTTATTTATTGGTTTAATATGTATTGTGATTCGTAATTTCTATATGTAAGTTAAGGTTTTTTGTCGTGTTTTCTATTTAACAATCCTACCTGTAGAGACTTAAAATCGAACGCATTGAATCTTTGTTTTACAAAATAATCTAGTACGTCTTATTTTTAATCCATTTATTCGTTAACAACAATTAGGTTCGCAGCAACTCACTTCTTTTTCTGCATATATGGTTATGCTATAAATATTTGTTTTAGCTGCGGTGTATGTTTCTATTTCTTCTTTTGTTAAATAATTTTTTAAGATGTCAGTTGGTACGATAATGGGTTTTTCTTTTTGTAAAACACTATTTTTAAAACCTGCATCTTTTATAATCTGAAGATAGTCTTCTTTTTGAATGGCACTGGCAACGCAACCTGCATACATTTCAGCTGCATTCTTTATTTTGTCAGGAAGTTCCCCTGTTAGTACGATATCCGAAATGCTGAAATGTCCGCCTGGCTTTAAAATGCGATACACCTCACTAAATGCTTTTATTTTGTCTGGTACCAAATTCATTACACAGTTACTCACCACTACGTCTGCAATATTTGAAGTAATAGGTATCTTTTCAATATCACCCAGTCTAAATTCAACGTTGTTGAAACCCAACTTTTCTGCATTGTTCCGTGCTTTGTCGATCATAGCTTCGGTAAAATCAATGCCTATTACTTTACCTGATTCACCTGTTTCATGACGGGCTACAAAGCAATCGTTGCCAGCGCCACTTCCTAAATCAACAACCGTGTTTCCTTTATTTATTTTTGCAAACTCGGTTGGTAAACCACAACCCAATTTTAAATCAGCATCGGGATTGTAGCCATCTAAGTGGCCATATTCGTCACTCATAATGTTATATACTTCAGTGCTACAGCCACCACTACCACAGCAAGAGCTTGCATTGATATCTTGATCTTGTAAAGCAATCTCACTGTATTTTTGCTTAACCATTTCTTTAATTTCTTCGTTTTTATTCATAGTAGTAGGTGCTTAAATTAACAACAGGTATTTCTTTTTAAGAGTTTGGTAGAAATGTGGGTGATGTACGTGTTCAGTTTTTCTATCGCATCCTCATTGACACAATAGCAAATAGCATTTCCTTCGATATTCCCTTTAATGAGTCCCGCATTTTTCAACTCTTTGAGATGCTGCGAAACCGTAGGTTGCGCAAGTGGTAATTCGTTTACAATGTCTCCACAAATGCACGTATCAACTTCAAGCAAATATTCTATAATAGCTATTCGTGCAGGATGGCCCAATGCTTTTGCAAGCGTCGCTAATTCATTTTGATAATCTGTAAAGTGATCTGTTTTAGATGCGCCCATATACCTATCTTTATATTGCAATATTACGATAAACATTAAAACAGTTTGGAAACGTTCCATTACTATGTATTTTATTTCTTGAAATTTTATAATTTAGTATAAATAAATGATTATTAGTTGATTGTGTTTTTTATAATTCTAATTATATTAAAAAATATATTTTCTGAAGTTTATAATATCGCATATTGATACATTTCAAGGGCTTTTACTATTTATTTACGCCGTTCATCAAGGATAAATATGCAAAGTTTATAAAAACGAGAGAAAATTGCGAATTTATAAATCTGTAAAAAAAATAAAAAATAGAAACGGACAACCTATTATTTAAACCTAATATGTGGCTTAGAAAATAGATGATGTATATTTCCTAAGCCACATATTATATGTATAAGATCAACACAGTAATATTAATCTCCTTGACTTAGTAAGCACAAGCTGTCTTCTAGAGCTTCTACATTATGGGTTTTTTCAACTGGGATATCTATTTCATCATATCTCCCTAGGGTTACTATTCTGGTATCTTCAAAATAACGTACAGAACCTTCTAAGACTGTTAGTTTTGATCGTATGTGTGCTTTGTGATCTTTTAAAATCATTCCCTTTTTGAAACCAATAATTAAAACCTTATATCCCGGTCCTTGATGCAACGATTTTGCAATAGGGTGGGTAGATGTTTCCAGTTTGTCCTTTATTTGTGTAATCGTCATGAAATTTTATTTTGATCGTACATAATAAATGATATTGTAAACGTGGTTCTAAAATTGGATTAACTATTTTAGAACCACGTATACATTTATTTGCTGTGATGTGTATGAAGTTTTTTAACAATGGAAGATGTTGCAGCATCGGCATAAGGGCCAAAGGCATTTATAACAATACCTTTCACATTATTCTTTTCCGAGGAAATCGCATACACAATCATTTCATCACCTGGATCACTATCTCCTTCGAATCGGTAGAAATGATCTATTTCAAAATCTTCTGGAGATAATTCAGTTGATGTCGTATGGCAAATCAAACATTCTTTTTCAGCTAACATTTCAAAGTCAATGGTGTAGCCTTGTTTTTGCAGGTCGTTTACAGCCTCGCTTACTGTATCGTAATTATTTTGTATCATACGTGTAGATTTAAATAAATTAGAGTAGTCTGGAATGTCTTTAATGATTTGGATTGTATCTATTATTTTCAGTCCTAAACGGAACGATATTTATTCGTTCATTGAATATTTTCAATCTAATCAATTTGTTCGAATTTCAATATGTTTTTTTATAAAAAAATAGATACGGAATAATTTTACGATTAAAAACATATTCATCTAGTCGATTAGCTCTTAGAGTAAATAAGTTATTTTGAGTTGTTTTTAAAATTATAGTTTAGCATCCCTTCTTTGCATTGACTACATTTTATTTTACTATTAATTGACGAAGTTGATACTCTAATATAGCTATCCTGTCAAATTCAATAGGCTATGTGCTTTATAACCCTTGTTTATAAATTATTTAATATATATAAGGATGAATCCATCACTGTAAGCGCTGTGATTGATTATTTTGATACATTTTTGATTATATGATCTGTCTTTTTTTACATGTTGTAACATGTTATATGATTCTTTGTATGGCCTCATTTTACTTGTATTGATAAGATTGTATTGTTCATAGGATTCATCCAGTTTTTACATACTTAAAATATGTAAAAGAAAAAACATTGTTTAATTTAAT
>NZ_CALMGQ010000158.1 GCF_937863595.1 uncultured Cytophaga sp. | reverse complement strand
TTCATAATTCATAATTCATAATTCATAATTCATAATTCATAATTCATAATTCATACTATTCATTTATATTCCCCAAACAACTCCCCCATTTTTTTATTTCGGTAATTAAATATTTCTTCTACTTTACCTTTCACGATGAAGGGCTCTAGTAAGGTACCGATGAATCCGAATGGCAATTTATAGCTAACGATATCCGTCATTTCAACACCGTTTGGTATTGCTTTAAAATGATGTTCGTGATGCCAAATTGCATAGGGTCCAACACGTTGTTCATCAACAAAAAATTTCATATCTGCCACATGCGTAATCTCGGTTACCCAATCAAGCGGAATACCTAAAAGAGGTGTAACGGTATATCGGATCAACATGCCCTGATACATTGCTACATCAGCACCCGACTTTATAATAAACCCCATATAGGGCGGCGTTATGGTCTGAAGATTTTTAGGAGAAGAAAAAAACTCCCATGCTTCATGTACAGATATCGGTAATTTTGTAACGCGTTTTAAGATATGCATGGTTGTAGTATTAATTGTAGACATTTAATGTAGACATCCCACCATCTACTGCAAAGGTTTGTCCTGTTACCCAAGATGACTTTTTACTAAGCAAAAACAAAATAGAATTGGCTATATCGGAAGTCTCCCCAATACGCGCCAATGGATGCCTTTTACCTGAAAGCATTTTCTTATCTTCTGTATTCAATAATTTATTTGCAAGTGGTGTATCTGTAATAGAAGGTGCAACAACATTGAAACGAATAACTGGAGCATATTCAGCAGCCAACGAACGTGATAATCCTTCTAATGCTGCTTTTGAAGAAGCGATGGAAGCATGATAACTCAAGCCTTTTTGTGCAGCTACGGAACTAATCAATACCACCGATGCATTTCCTTTTTTCAAAGCAGGCAAAGTCGCTTGAATCGACTTTACCGCACCAAGTACGTTGATTGTATAATCACTTATAAATTCATCTATAGCAATACGATTGAATGGTTTCAATATAATTGTACCAGGAAAATATACCAAACCGTGTAATTCCTCTGGTAAGAAATCTTTGGGAAAATCTTCTGAAGTGACATTACACGTAGCATGTTTCTCCCCTTTCAATTCGTGGTTTCTGCTGATAGTCCATACAGAATGTCCATCATTTTTTAATTGTTGATGCACATCTTGAGCAATTGCAGAGCTACTTCCTACTAATAAATAATTCATCTTATTTTATATAAGAAAGAAATTCCTTTTTAACATCTTCATTTTTAAATTTACCAGAATATGTAGCAGTAACTGTTGCACTTGATTCATCTTTTACGCCACGCATCGATACACATAAATGCTTTGCATCAATAACAACCGCAACATCTTCCGTGTTTAATATTTTTTTCAACTCAGCAGCAATTTGCATGGTTAAACGTTCTTGTACTTGCGGTCGTTTTGCAAAATACTCAACAATCCGATTCAGTTTAGACAATCCAATTACAGTACCATTTGAAATATAAGCTACATGCGCTTTTCCAATAATCGGCACAAAATGATGCTCACAGTTTGAATAAAATGTAATGTTCTTTTCTAGAACCATTTCATCATACTTATATTTATTTTCGAATAAAGCAATTTTTGGTTTGTTGGCAGGATTTAAGCCACTAAATATTTCCTTTACATACATTTTAGCAACACGTTTCGGAGTATCTTTCAAACTATCATCAGTAAGATCCAATCCTAAAATATCCATGATATCTTTAAACTTTTTGCTGATCAATTCAATTTTTAAATCATCATCTAAATCAAATGCACCTATGCGTATAGGAGTTTCAGGGTTAGACGAAAAGTGATCGTCATTTATTTCTTCAATTAAGGATTGTACGCTCTTTGTAATTTTCATAATTCTAATAAGTTTATTAAGCCAACATATTTTGATTAAAATACTATCTGTTATAATTAACGAGATAAACTGTATTCATTTTTCAATTTTGCCATCAATTCTTTTCTTGCTATAAAGATTCTACTCTTTACCGTGCCGATTGGTATTTCAAGTTCTTCAGAAATTTCTTTGTATTTATATCCATCCACATAACGAAGGAAAGGAAGTTTAAATTCATCTTTTAATAAATGAATAACACGCATAAGTTCTTTGTAATTAATTTGCGAATCCGTAGTATTCGCATAAATAGAAGTTTGAACTTCATCCGTTGCCAAATCAAACGATTTGCTAATTAATGTATTTTTACGAACCGTTCTTCTATATGAATTGATGAACGTATTTTTCATGATAACACACAACCAACCTTTCAAATTGGTAGAGCTGATAAATTTATCTTTGTATTTAATCGCTTTTAAAATGGTGTCTTGTATTAAATCTTTTGCATCATCTGGGTCCATCGTCAACTTCAATGCGAAATTTTTCAATAGACGTTGCTCTTGCATAACGAGTGTATAAAATTCTGTAGTTGACATAGTTTCTTTTATTTTCTGTTTAACAATATTATAAAATAGTTAAACAACATAAAAGTTTTTGTTTAACTATTTTTAATATTAATTAAACAAAATAGATAAGATACTAATAATAAATAACTTAAACTCAAACTAAGTGATTCATTAACCCATTCGGAAAACTATAAATTAATAGGAATAGAGAAACTAGGTGTAAAAAATGACTTTCGAGGAAAAGCTTTTACCTTATTACTAATTCTGTAGTACTAAAGAAGCTCTAAGAATCCAGTAAGCCCTTTGTGTAGATGAAAGTTGTGAGGCAATTGTATCGTTTCCCTAGAAAATTGATACCCTGAAACAAAAAAAGTAAGAGTTGAAAAATCGGCATGAAGGGTATTTATGTATTCTTGCAACATTCCGTCGGGAAATGGATTGGTAATGCTCATTACAACCTTTTTAGGTTTAATACAATTCATCACCATACTTAAATCTTCATACGGCACAGATTGTCCTAAATAAACAACTCTATGTCCTCTCGATTTTAATATATATTGATAAACTAATAAACCAATTTCATGTAATTCTGAAGATGGTAAAAAAAGCAAGAAAACATCTTTTGTTGGATCATTTTTTGCAGAAACTGAATCGATAGAAACGATTATTTTTTGTCTGATCAGGTTACTAACAAAATGCTCTTGTGCAGGATTAATAGCACCTGTCTGCCAAAGGACACCTATCTTTTCAAAAAATGGGTAAATAAATTGTTCGATTGTTTTAACAAAACCAAATGATTTAATATTCTTATCAATGATCTCCGTGAACCGAATTTCGTCCAGTTCAATCATAGACATAATTAAACCTTCTATTTGATCGTCTTCAGCATCTTTTGAATCAACAACATTCTTAACCTCTTGATTTAATTCTTCATCACTTAGATCAGCAATTTTAGAAATTTTTAAACCATGATTATTCAAAATACTTACATTCAAAATGCGTTTTAAATCATCATTTGAATAAAAACGAATATTGGTTTCAGTACGCTGGGGCGAGATAATATTATAGCGTTGCTCCCAAATACGAATTGTATGAGCTTTAATGCCGGTAATACGCTCAAGATCTTTTATTGAATACTGAACCACGAATAATTATCTATATCTCTATAAAACAAAGGTAAGGTGTTTTTGTTTAAATCTAGTTGTATTTTTTTAAACAAAAATAAAACTAAGTATTTTTACGTATAATTATTTGCATATACGTAGTTTTTACGTATTTTTGCTTACGTAGTTAACATTAGTCCCTTTTAGATATGAAAAACGAAACTCAAATCTTAGTTATAGGCAACGGAATGGTTGGTTATAAGTTTTGCGAAAAGCTAAAGAAGAAGGATCCCTCAGGCAGGTTTAAGATTACTGTGCTTGGCGAAGAGCCAAGACCTGCATATGATAGAGTTCATTTGAGTGAATATTTTGCAACACGATCAGCAGATCATTTAACAATGGCACCATTGGAGTGGTATGCAGAAAATAACATCAACTTGGTTTTAGGAAACCCAGTTGTATTAATTGATAGAGAAAAGAAATCTGTTACCACATTTTCAGGTGATGTATATGCCTACGATAAATTAATTCTGGCAACAGGTTCTGCAGCTTTTGTCCCTCCGATTAAAGGCGTAGAAAAAGATGGTATCTATGTATACCGCACCATTGAAGATTTAGAGATGATGATCAATCAAGCTCAGAAATCAAAAGTAGGTGCCGTAATTGGTGGCGGATTGTTGGGCTTAGAAGCAGCAAAAGCTTTATTAGACTTGGGTTTAAAGCCTCATGTTATTGAGTTTGCCTCCCGATTGATGCCTCGACAATTGGATGAAGCAGGCTCTAAAATTTTACAAGAAAAATTAGAATCCTTAGGTTTATCTATACACTTAAATAAAAGTACTTCTTATTTTGATGGAGAAGAATCTGTAACAGCAATGCAATTTGCAGACGACACGCGACTAGATCTAGATATGGTTGTCGTTTCAGCGGGGATTAAACCAAGAGATGAAGTTGCAAAAAAAGCTGGATTAACAGTCGGTCCTAGAGGTGGTATTGAAGTGAATGACACGCTTCAAACTTCAGACCCAAACATTTTTGCAATTGGCGAATGTGCTTTGCATTGGGGAATGATTTATGGTTTGGTTGCACCAGGCTATGAAATGGCAGAGGTTGTTGCGGAGAATTTAATAAACGAACATAGTAAAGAATTTCGTTCGTTTGATATGTCAACAAAATTAAAACTAATAGGTGTTGATGTAGCAAGCTTTGGAGATGCCTTTGGCGCAGAAGAAGGTTCTGTTGCAATTACCTACGAAAATAAAGACAAAGGAATTTACAAGCGTTTAAATTTATCTGCAGATAAAAAACGTGTTATAGGTGGAATATTAGTGGGCGATGCTGAAAGCTATAACATGTTGTTGCAGATGGTTAATAATAAGATGTCCTTACCACCGGATCCAGAAGATTTAATTCTCGGTTCGCGTGGTGAAGGCAAATCTGAAGGAGGAAATGCAGGTGTTATGAGTCTTCCTGATGAAGCCTTAATCTGTTCATGCGAAGGAATTACAAAAGGTGCAATCTGTTCGGCAGTAATAGATCAAAACATTTCAGATTTAGCCAGCATGAAAAAATGCACCAAAGCTGGAACAGGTTGTGGTGGATGTGTACCAATGGTAAACGACTTAATTTCTGAAACATTAAAATCTCAAGGAAAAGTTGTTAAAAAAGTATTATGTGAACACTTCGATTATTCGCGTCAGGAATTATTGGATCTCATAAAAATCAATGCATACAAAAATTACGACCTTGTATTAACGGAACTTGGTAAAGGCCATGGTTGCGAAACATGTAAGCCAGCTGTCGCTTCTATCCTAGCCAGTGTTTGGAATGAAGTAATTTTAAAACAAGCTACGATACAAGATTCGAATGATCGTTTTTTAGCAAACTTACAAAAAGGAGGTACCTACTCGGTTGTGCCACGTGTTGCAGGTGGCGAAATTACTGCTGATAAATTAATTGTATTGGGTGAAGTTGCTAAAAAATATGATTTGTACTGCAAAATTACGGGCGGCCAACGAATCGATTTATTTGGAGCACCGGTACATTTGTTACCTGATATTTGGGAAGAGCTTATTCATGCAGGCTTTGAAAGTGGGCATGCATACGGAAAATCCCTACGTACAGTAAAGAGTTGTGTGGGCTCTACGTGGTGTAGATTTGGAATTCAAGATGCTGTGTCCTATGCTATACGCATTGAAGATCGATATAAAGGAATACGTTCTCCGCATAAAGTAAAGATGGCTGTATCGGGCTGTGTACGTGAATGTGCAGAAGCACAAAGTAAAGACTTTGGTATTATTGCAACTGAGAAAGGATGGAACTTATATGTTTGTGGTAACGGCGGAGCGAAGCCACAACATGCCTTATTATTTGCAACGGATTTAGATGACGAAACATGCATTCAATACATAGACCGCATCATGATTTTCTATATTCGCACGGCTGAACCGTTGATGCGCACTGCTACTTGGATCAATAAATTAGAAGGTGGAATTGATTATTTACGTGAAGTGATTATCAATGATAGTCTAGGTATGTGTTCTCAATTCGAAAATGAATTGCAACTACTTGTTGACACCTATCATTGTGAATGGAAAGAAGTCGTTGAAAATCCGGAGTTGAGAAAACGCTTCAGCACATTTATCAATTCAGATGAAACAGATGAAACGATGGCATTTAGCGAAATGCGCACACAAAAGAAACCTGCAAACTGGAATGCATAATTCACCCTTAACGCTTTACAATTATGAAAAATGCAACAACTGTAACGACTGAAATTACTTGGTATAAAGCAGGTACAATCAAAGATGTACCTGAAAACGGAGGCGCTTGCGCAATGATTCAAGGAAACCAAATTGCCATATTCAATTTTACGCGTAGTAATGAGTGGTTTGCAACAGACAATATGTGTCCACACAAAAAACAAATGATTTTATCAAAAGGAATGATAGGTGACATTAGCGGTGAACCGAAGGTTGCTTGTCCTTTTCATAAAAAATCATTCTCTCTTAAAGATGGAAACTGTCTATCAGGCGATGATTATTCTATAAAGACCTATCCAATCAAAGTAGAAGATAATTTAATTTATATTGGCATAAAAGAATAATTAATTCTATCTGAAAAATTGGTTTAGTTGAGGGGTAACGAAAAAGGGCGTTACTCCTCTATTTTTATTGTTATAAGTTTCTTTAATTTTAAGATATCAAAATTATTGAAGATGTGCTTATCGTTATGTTTTATATAAACCCAGTATAAGGTGAAACATGATTTAAACACGCTACTATTTTTTAACATTGACTTTATAAATAATAAATATATCTCGATTCAACTCACCAATTATTTTATGTGGAAGTACTTCTAAATTCATCTCCTGAGCAAATTTTAGGAAGTTGCTAAATATTGCTTGGTTTAATTGATCGTCTTTCGGGTGTGTAATTATGTAAATGGTAGTTTCTTTACTAAAAAAGGTTTCTTTTAGCCATTTTTTAGTATCTAGAGATTGATCTTGAGTAAATATTGGAAATATTTCTACAAAATTTTTATTGTTGGGATTAAAAGCCATGAGTTGATTGTGTATTCCCCAATCCATAGAAATATAATATCCTTCATTTTGCTTGGTAAAACGTATTAAATCATAAATTTTTTCAGACCAATGTATATTTTTAGGTGGTGTGCCAAGCAATTTAAAATAATCATTTACAACTATAATATGATACCCAGTAATTATTGTAGCACATCCTATTACGATAGTATTTGAAAGAGTTTTGCTATTAATGAATGCATTAGCAATGGTATAGATAGAATATGCCAATAATAACGCAAACAATGGGTATAAAGAAAAAGCATGCCAAGGTGCATTTGCTTGTTTCGTTAAAAAAAACTGTATTGTTTCTAACAATAAAAGAACTAATATAAAATAATATGCTCTTTTATATTTCTGAATGAATTTATTATTTAACAGTGTTAAATTTAATACAAAAGCCAATAAAAAAATCACACAACATAAAATGTAAAATGCATGATTAATTGATCGGGTTTTAATGTCATATAGATACTTCAAAAAACTTGTACCATCCAATAAAGAAAGAACCTGATTATATCTTCTCTGAAAGAGGCTAACGAAATTATTTGCTTCCTCATTATGTAAATTAAATGAAAAGTAGATGTATATGAAGTAAACATAAAATACCAAATAGGCTAAAGTGAGAATTATGAATGGTTTTAAGCTTTTGTAATCCTTAGATAGGATAAGCTTTCTTATTTTATTGAATTGAAATAAAAACATGGTGCCATATAGCGCATTAATAAACCATATAAAATTAAGTTTGTTAAATAATCCTAACGCTAAAAATACGCATCCCCATATTAGATATTTCAAGTTGCGGTTTTCAATAAAAAACAAATAAAGAAACAAACAAGCCATACATTTTGTAAATAATTCTAACACATTAGGCCCAACGTCTAATTTTGTTATAAAAATTAGTGAAGGGTCTAAAACTAAAAGGAGCAGTACCAATAAGGAGAATTCTTTAAAAAAATACTTATTAGAAATTTTAGTAATAGTAAAAAGCGATATTGCCGTAATTAAAATAACAGGAAGTCTTAACGTATAAATACTAACGCCGAATGTAGTTATTATTGGAAAATATAAGTAAGATTTCAATGCTCCAATGTAGGCCATTAACAATATCGGAAATCCCTTCCAATCAACTAATACAAAGTTTGTATCAAATCTATAATAAGTAGCGGCATTTACGAATAGTAACTCATCATATTGCACTCCTGGGTTTGACAATTTATAACAACACATACCAATATAGATAATCAGTAAAATATAAATTGAATAGTTGTATTTTGCTTCTTTCATAAAAAATTATTTCTTTATTTAAAAATGCTTAGAACGATTACTAGGTAGTGGATCATGCTTTCATTATTATCCTTTTTTATCTAATCTGCCGTGGTGTTCTGTGTGCCACACACCAACGTGTCAACTATTTTTTATTCATAAATAGGTTAACGGCTATTGTGAGTCACAGGTCACAGGGCAAGAATTCAATATTGGTCATTATAAAATAACACTATTGAATGGAATAACCGATAATGTAACTAAAATATTCCATGGCCTAGTACCTGGTAACTCAAACTTGGTTACTAATTTGGTTTAAAAGTAAAAAGCCCTTTACTTAACAGTAAAGGGCTTTTAATAATAGGTTGGCGGCGACCTA
>NZ_CALMGQ010000157.1 GCF_937863595.1 uncultured Cytophaga sp. | reverse complement strand
GCTTGTGTATACCATTTCAAGTTTGAGCCTGTTGCAGTTAATTGTGATGCTGTAGTATTTTGGCAATACGATAGTGTTGTAGTTACTGTTGGTGCCGAAGGTGTAGTACATGGAACCAAACCTTGCAAAATTGCTGTACCAAATAACGAAGGATCTTGCCAAGCATTATCGGTTGTAGCATTCCAAGCTAATTTTGCATCTCTTGCACCATTATCATCATCATCATTGATCATAAAATCAACTCCTACCAATTGGCCAATTACAGGGGAACCTTGTAAAGTCGTCCATGGAATACGTGCTTCTATAATATAACCCCCTGCACGTGCAACAGCTGTATACGTAATTCCAACAACGGAGCGTCCAGCAGGTAATGTATTTACAGTTGTTCCGTCATTCCATCCAAATGTATATTGTACATCATTTGTACCATACGTTGTGGACTTATCATTATTTATATCTACATACACTTCGACGCCATCATCGTCGTATGCATTTGTACTTTCGTTTACTTTAGTATCATCGGTAATATCTGCTAATATATATAGGTACGTATCATCCCATAATGCTTTAAAATTACCCGATAAATCTGCCGTATTTGTTATTGTTCCGGATAACAAATTCGCTGCTGCTGCAGGCAAGACGCTTGCATTATTCCATACATCGTCAATCGTTCCATCGACAGCTACAGGTGTACTTACTTTAAATATTTTATAGTTATTACTAACCTTAATTGTAACAGAAGTTCTAGGTCCTTCACAACCGTTTAATGTTTGTCCAACATAATATATTGTTGTTCCAACTACAGTTGTGGCAGGAGTTGGTGCAGCTGATAAGGCTGTACCTCCAGTTTCTACCATATACCATTTCAAACTCGTACCGGTTGCTGTTAATTGTGTAGCTGTAGCATTTAGATCGTACGTTACTGTTGCTGTTGTAACTATTGGCGCAGGAGTTGTACACGCATTTGGACAAGCAGGCTTCCATACTTTAAAATTACCTGAACAATTTAACATGCCAAGTAAATACAGCATCCCATCATAATATCTATACGTTCCTGTAGGAACTCCAACATTCCAAAATTCTTGAACAAAAGGAGTTGCTAAAGTTGTATTATTAACTGCCAAGGTTGCTGCGGCATTACATGCTATAAGTCCTGTAGAATGATCTCCGCCCGCATTGGTTCCATTCCAATCATAGTGGTTTTTATAATTGGCACCTTGATTTTTAAAAAATGTTAAATACCGTTCAGCAATAATAGGTTGTTGTGCATCTGTCTGAAACCAGTTATAATCCATTCCTAAATTCATAATTGTTCTCCATGCATCGTACATAAATCGATGACTATCGCTATTAAAGTTTGTCGTCTTAGGAGTACCGTCAAAATTGGAATAATCAGCGCTTAAACCAGACGTAGGATGAGAAGCATCACGAATTAATTTACGGGCTGCTGCAGGGGTCTGCGTCCAGAATGCTGTATTCGAAGTAGACCATCTGCCCCAAAGTTCAAAAAAGCCCGGAAGATTATATGAAGGATCTGTATAATCATAAGAACCTCCATTTGGACCAAAGGTGATCAGCTTTGAATTTGTATTGAATAAATTATTTACACCTCCAGCACCTGTTTTGCTTTGCACTTTGCTTAAGACAGCTTGTGCTTCAGCACCGTAATTGTATATACCAGTCCCATTGCCCCATCTATTTGCCGCAAATAACAAGGATGTTATAAAATATGCTTCGCCATCTGGCGCAGGATTGTTATCAATAGCACCTCCGTTTGCATTTAACTGCCAACGGAAGAACCCATCCAAATTTCCTGAAGTATTCTGCATATACGTCTTTGTCCATTTCCATAGTTTATCAAATTCTGCTTTTTTATTCAGCTGAACACAAATCATAAGTCCATAAGACATTCCTTCCGAACGCACATCGTTATTAGCTACGTCCATCATATAAGCCATATCCGTCCCTACTTCGTAATATAGTTTTTGAGTTGCATTACCATAAAAAATTTGTTGAAATGCAGCTTCTACTTTTGCATTAATTTCCGTATCCGTTTTACTTAATAATTCTTTAAACATGTTTCGATAGACGCCAGTATAATAAGCGCCATTTCCAGTTTCGCCACAAGAGGTTGTTGTTCCACCACCTCCACCACCGCTGGAAGTTATTGTAACAACAATAGCAGCACGCGGACCTTCACATCCATTTAAGGTTTGAGACACATAGTACATTGTTGAACCAGCTGAAGTAGTTGTTGGTGTTGGGGCAATAGTAGTAGCAGTTCCGCCTGTAGCATTTGTGCCATACCATTTTAACGCAGTTCCTGTAGCACTTAAAGTACTAGCTGCTGCACCTTGCACATAAGTTACAGGTGATGTAATTGTAGGAGCGGTTGTTGCGCATCCAGGATTTGTTACAGAAGGATTTGATAATGTGTAAACACCTTTATCGGGAACGACATCAAATTCGATATATTTAACCCCACTTACCGTAACAATTGTTGAAGGCACAGTTGTTGATCCAAGCATAACACGAGCAGTAGTCCAAGTTGTAGGTAACTGTCTACGAATCGTAACGGCAACATTATAAATAGCATTATCTAAATTATCTGTTGGTGTCATTCTTAATGAATCGGCATTTACAGAAGCTTCTGTAATAGACATTGCATTACGTTCTTTTATGTATTTCGCAACATTACCAAAAGTACCAACCCAATAATCAGTCTTATTTGTATTTACGTAGGAAAGATGACTACCTAGAACGCTTGATGCGAGAGGAGAATATCCACCATCGTTATCAATTCCATGAATTAAAAATACACACCAGCCACCAGAATTTTTAGCACTTCCCACACGTGTATTCATATCATTCGCCGTATTTACACCGGTATTTCCACAAATAATCGAGCTCAATGAATAAAAGTCGGTAGGTGAGCTTGAAATGATTTGTCCGCTACACGTTCTGCCTGCGATATAATATTTTTGAACGGTAGCTAAATCTCCTCTGTTACAATTTGGATATGCTACTGTAACGCATTTCTGATTGGTTATATTTGAGTTGATTGTCGCTTGCGAATTCTTTAATTCGTTATCTTGATTACCAACATTAGCATCGGGTAAATTTCCATGAGTTACCGTATGGCTACCAATCTCATGGCCATTGTTGGCTGCAGATTTCATGTTCGCCCAATTTGGATTCATACTTTGCGTTACTGAAAAAATGGTAGCTTTAAAACCATAGTTGTTTAGCAAAGGTATCGCTACGGGTATTTGATTGCTGCAATTATCATCAAATGTATAACTAACTGCAGCAGATTTAAAGTTTTGCCAAGTTCCTACTTTATACGTATTTGGAATTTGACCATTTACTATAGTTGAGAATACAATTGAGCAATATAAAATAACAATTAAAATAACAATTGCCTTTTTCATATGTTAAAACGGTTTTATAACGTAATTCGTAATGATAGTCTATGCACACTTTTTAGGTGTACATAGACTACTATTACGAATACCTTTCAAAAAAGTAAACATCTAATTAAAAAGTATGATGCTTTTCGACCTATTGATTACTAAAAAAGCCCTTATTCTATTAAAATAAGGGCTTTAAAATACAATTCGTTGAATAGATTACTGAAATTTATTTCATTACAGTAATCTTCAGTCTTAATAATGAATCTGATTTTTTTATCATAAGTATATATGTTCCAGGAGCGAAC
>NZ_CALMGQ010000156.1 GCF_937863595.1 uncultured Cytophaga sp. | reverse complement strand
AACGAATGGTTTACCATTAATAAAATAGGTAAATGTGCCTTTTTTATTAACTGTTGGAACTTCTGAAATAAATGAACTAGATGTTAAAAATACACAAAATAGTATTCCGATTGTTGCTAAACTCTTTACCATTTATTTGTTATTTAGAATCCCAAACTCTTTTTACTTAACGAATATAATAAAAAGAAGTTTAATTATAACTAAAATAACAGTACTATTTTTTAGTAAAATAATGCAATAATTTTCAACTAAATAAAAATGAGATAGTTAAAAACTATCTCATAAAGTATTTATATAGCATATTTATAAGATAACCTACTCCGTTTGATCTAATTTATACAAACGAACAAGTAAAATAGACTGTTTAGTCTTTTTCAATATAGTAACTTGATACCCTTCAAAAGTCATTTTTTCGCTAATATCTGGTATTCTAGAGAACACTTTAATAATCAATCCTGCTACTGTATCGTATTCTACACCTTCAGGCAAAGCGATGGGTAAATGCTCGTTTACATCTTGAATATTTGCTTGTGCGTTAACAATAAACTCATTATTTGAAACTTGTTCAACAACGGGTGCTTCATCGTCGTGCTCATCTTGAATTTCACCAACTAATTCTTCAATTACATCTTCTATGGTTGCAATACCAGAAACACCACCAAATTCATCCACAATGATAGCCATGTGAATGTGTTTTGCTTGTAGTGTTTTTAATAGTTCATTGATTTTTTTAGTTTCAGGTACGAAATAAGGCGCCCGCATAGCAGCTTCTAAATTAATATCCCCTCCCTTATTCATGATCTTTAATAAATCTTTCGTGTATAAAACACCAATAATATTATCAATCGTATCTTTATAAACGGGTAATCTAGAATACCCTTCTTGAACAACCTTATTTAATATATATTCCAAAGGCAAATCAATATCTATTGCATTAATATTTGTTCTAGGTGTCATTATTTGTCGAACAGTAACATCAATAAACCCAAAAACATTTTTAATTAATTGATGCTCATTTGGATTCAATGCACCACTGAGTTTTCCTTGATCAATCAACAGTTCAAGTTCAGCAGCAGAATACAATTCCTTTTCACCAACATTAGAAAATCCAGACATTTTTAAAATAAGCGTTGCGAAGCCATTTAAGACATATATAAATGGGCTAAAAATGATATAGAAAACACGTAAGGGATAAGCAATAGCCAACGTAACACTTTCTGCACGTTGAATTGCAATTGATTTGGGAGCTAACTCTCCAAAAACAATATGCATAATTGTAATAAGTGTAAAGGAAATACCAAAAGATATTTCATGGATGTATAACTCTGAAATAGTAATATTGAAAAATGTTAAAAAATCCATTACTAATGGCATAACTACACGTTCACCTGCCCAACCTAAACCCAAACTAGCCAAAGTTATACCAAATTGAGTAGCAGAGAGGTATGCATCTAGTTGTTTTAATATAACTAAAGAAACCTGCGCTCGGGAACTACCTAATGATGCTTTAATTTCTAATTGGGAAGACCGAACTTTTACAATTGCAAATTCAGCTGCAACAAAGAACCCGTTAAGAGCAACAAGAAAAAGGGTAATAAATATATATGCGAATATCATTTTTTAGTAAAACAGAATGGTTTGTTTTCATTCTATTCAGTATGTTAGAGCGCAAATATACACTTTAATGGAATAATAGAATACATATATTTTCAGAAATTATACGTCTAAACACCTATATGTAATAATATGCATAATGATTTTAAATTAGGTGTTGAAAAATAGAGCGTTTAGAAACATTATAAATAAGCCAAAAACCTTTTTATTTAACTGATTTTGCATATTTTTGAACTATTAACAGGAGGAAAGATAAGGCAAACTTATTATGAGCGATACATTTTACGAATACATTCCGATAATCCTACAATTATTAGTTGCACTAGGATTTGTAACTATCACAATCTTATCAAGTTGGATCTTAGGTCCAAAAGTAAAAACCAAACACAAATTAGACCCATTTGAATCTGGATTAACTCCGGTTGGAAATGCGCGTGTTCAATTCTCTATTAAATATTTTTTGGTTGCAACCTTATTTGTGTTGTTTGATGTTGAAGTAATTTTCTTTTACCCATGGGCGGTGAATTTTAATCACTTTGCAGAAGCAGCAAACAAATGGGACGGATTCATGAAAATGTTATTATTTATGACATCGTTCTTAATTGGGTTCATCTATATTATTAAGAAAAAAGCATTAGATTGGGAATAATCTTAGGATATATTTTGTTATATAATCTAAGAAAAAATAGCCTTAACACGTAGCATTCATATGAGTGATATTAAAATGGAAGAACAACCTGATGGCTTTGAAGGCCCAGGTTTCTTTGCATCATCGATCGATGCAATAGTAGGGTTAGCAAGAAAGAACTCATTATGGCCACTACCTTTTGCAACTTCATGTTGTGGAATAGAATTCATGGCAACAATGGCTTCTACTTACGACATAGCTCGTTTTGGTGCTGAACGCCCAAGCTTCTCTCCTAGACAAGCAGACGTGCTTTTAGTAATGGGTACCATTGCTAAAAAAATGGGTCCTGTATTAAGACACGTATACGAACAAATGGCCGAACCTAAATGGGTTGTTGCTGTTGGAGCATGCGCTTCTAGTGGTGGTATATTTGATACATATAGTGTATTACAAGGCATTGACAGAATCATTCCTGTTGATGTATATGTTCCAGGATGCCCTCCAAGACCAGAACAAATCATACAAGGATTAATGCGTGTTCAAGACTTAGCTGCGACAGAATCTGTTCGCAGACGTGACTCGCCTGAATACAAAGCATTACTTGCTAACTACAAGATTGGAGAATAATTCGAACGCGTTTATGGCTACATTAACAAATCAATTTATAACAGAATCCTTACAAACTCGTTTTGGTGACAAAATTGAAAGCGTTGAGGAATCATATGGTATGCTAACCATAACTGTAGAAAAATTAATCAATATGGATGTGTTGAATTTTCTATACAATGAAGCATCTTTAGGCTTTACTTTTTTAACGGATCTTACAGGCATACATTACAACAAAGGGGAAGATTTATTAGGCGTTGTATATCACTTACACAACTTACCTGAAAATGTTCGAATTCGAATTAAAGCATTCTTTCCAAAAGCCGACCCAGTAATAGATTCTGCTACGAGTTTATTTCAATCT
This sequence comes from uncultured Cytophaga sp., assembly GCF_937863595.1. Lineage (GTDB taxonomy): Bacteria > Bacteroidota > Bacteroidia > Cytophagales > Cytophagaceae > Cytophaga. The sequence continues at coordinate 28,918 of NZ_CALMGQ010000156.1, read as the reverse complement.
GCCAATTGGATGGAAAGAGAAACATACGATTTCTATGGAATCATTTTCACAGGACATCCGAACTTAATTCGCATTTTAAATGTGGATGATTTGGGATACTTCCCAATGAGAAAAGAATATGCGTTGGAAGATCCAACAAGACATGATAAAGATGACTCTTTCTTTGGTAGATAATCTTATAGATACATGATCACTACAAGCGGAAATAAGCACGAACTCGACCACACCGACACAGACCATTTTACTACGTTAAATTTAGGTCCTACGCATCCAGCAACACACGGTGTATTTCAGAATATTTTAACAATGGATGGTGAACGCATCATGAATGCGGTGCCAACTGTTGGTTATATACATAGAGCATTTGAAAAGATAGCAGAACGTAGAGCCTATTATCAAATCACAACACTAACCGATCGTATGAACTATTGTTCATCCCCGTTGAACAATATGGGATGGCATATGACAGTTGAAAAATTGGTAGGTATTGAATTACCCAAGCGTGTAGAGTATATGCGCGTAGTTGTGATGGAATTAGCACGCATCTCCGATCACTTAATTTGTAATTCGATTCTCGGTGTAGATGCAGGAGCTTTTACTGGCTTCTTATACATCATGCAATCACGTGAGCAAATTTATGAAATCTACGAAGAAATTTGTGGAGCTAGATTAACAACAAACATGGGCAGAATTGGTGGCTTTGAAAGAGATTTCAATGACATAGCGATACGCAAAATTGATAAGTTTTTAGATGACTATCCTGCTGTATTAACTGAATTTGAAAACCTATTTAATAGAAATAGAATTTTCATGGACAGAACAATTGGCACAGGTGCTATTACAGCTGAACGTGCATTAAACTATGGCTTTACGGGCCCTAACTTAAGAGCAGCAGGTGTTGATTATGATGTTCGTGTAACGTCTCCTTACAGTTCATATCAAGACTTTGATTTCTCTATTCCTATTGGAATAAATGGTGATACATACGACCGTTTTATGGTTCGTAATAAAGAAATGTGGGAAAGCTTAAGTATTATCCGTCAAGCGATGGAAAAAATCAAAGCTTTACCAAAAGGTGTTTATCATGCAGAAGTGCCAGACTTCTATCTTCCTCCAAAAGAAGACGTGTTTTCTCAAATGGAAGCATTGATTTATCACTTTAAAATTGTAATGGGTGAAACAGAAATCCCTAAAGGCGAAGTGTACCATTCTATTGAAGGTGGTAATGGAGAATTAGGTTTCTACCTTGTTAGTGATGGCGGAAGAACTCCATATAGATTACATTTCCGTAGACCTTGTTTCATTTATTATCAAGCATTCCCAGAATTAGTTAAAGGTCAATTTATTTCTGATGCAGTAGTTACAATGAGTAGTCTGAACCTGATTGCAGGTGAAATGGACGCTTAATTATATAAACGGATGGAACAAACACAACAGCAATTCCAGTTTTCAGAATCCAGTCTGAAAAAAATTCAGGAGATGAAAGCTCGTTATCCGGAAGGCAAGCAGAAATCGGCTTTACTACCTATTTTGCATATGGCGCAAGATGAATTAGGTGGATGGTTGCCTGCTCCTCTAATGGATTATGTAGCAACATTATTAAATATTGCTCCTATTGAAGTTTATGAAGTAGCATCCTTCTACTCCATGTACAACCTAAAGCCAGTGGGCAAATGTATGTTTGAATTTTGTCAAACAGGTCCATGTTGCTTAAATGGTATTGAAGAATTAATTGAATATACTGAAAGTAAATTAGGCATAAAAGTGAATCAAACAACCGCAGATGGTAAATACACCATTAAAGCAGTTGAATGCATGGGTTCATGTGGTAGTGCACCAATGGCACAAATTGGCACGTATTATTATGAAAATTTGACGAAAGAAAAGATTGATAAAATAATCGAAGTATTTGGTCAGCCCGATTTTGATCCATTTAAAAAATACGCAATCTAATGGCGACAAAATTACTACTTGAACATATTCATGTTCCCGGCATTGAAACATACGACGTATACCGTTCAAAAGGCGGCTATCGTGCAGTTGAAAAGGCTTTGAAAACAATGTCTCCAGACGAAGTTATGGAGGAAGTTAAGAAGTCTGGTCTTCGCGGTCGTGGTGGTGCAGGTTTCCCTACGGGAATGAAATGGAGTTTCTTAGACAGAAAATCAAACAACCCACGATATCTTGTTTGCAATGCAGATGAAAGCGAACCTGGAACATTCAAGGATCGTTATTTGATGGAAAAGAATCCTCATATTTTAATTGAAGGTTTAATTGTATCAAGTTACTCTTTAGGATCAAACAGTACCTACATATACATTCGTGGAGAATACAAATGGATCGTTGGTATTCTTGAAAAAGCAATTGCTGAAGCAAAGAATGCAGGATTCTTAGGTAAGAATATTTTAGGTTCAGGATTCGATCTTGAAATCTATGTGAATAATGGTGCTGGCGCCTACATCTGTGGTGAAGAAACAGCATTGCTAGAATCGTTAGAAGGTAAACGTGGCAATCCGCGTATTAAACCTCCCTTCCCTGCTATCTCTGGACTTTACAACTGTCCTACTGTAGTGAATAATGTTGAAACATTAGCAACGGTAGTCCCTATTCTAAATATGGGTGGAGATGAATATGCAAAACTTGGTATAGGAAAAAGTACAGGAACTAAATTAATATCAGCATGTGGTCATATCAATAGACCAGGTGTATATGAAATCGATTTAGGTTTACCCGTAGATGAATTTTTAAATTCAGATGAATATTGTGGTGGAATTAGAGCCGGTCATGAATTGAAAGCGGTTATTGCTGGAGGTTCTTCTGTGCCTATTTTACCTGGAGAATTATTCTTAAAAAATGCAGCTGGCGAACCGCGTTTAATGAGTTACGAATCACTTTCTGAAGGTGGGTTTGCAACAGGTACAATGCTTGGTTCTGGCGGCTTCATTGCCATGGATGAAACAACATGTATTGTTCATAATACATGGACACTGGCACGTTTCTATCATCATGAATCTTGTGGACAATGCAGCCCATGCCGTGAAGGAACAGGGTGGATGGAAAAAGTACTACACAGATTAGAGTTCGGTCACGGACACATGCACGATATTGATTTATTAGTAGAGATCGCTTCAAAAATAGAAGGCAATACAATTTGTCCACTTGGTGATGCAGCAGCATGGCCAGTAGCTGCAGCAATTCGACACTTCCGTGACGAATTTGAATACCATGTTAAACATGCGGACAAAGTAAAAGGTAGTCGTAAGGCTCACCTTCCTAATTATAAAACAGCAACAGTTTAAATTCAGGCTCAAATTATGTCACAACTGTTCAAAATAACAATAGACGGCGAAACAACTGAAGTTGAAGCTGGAACAACAATATTGAATGCCGCTAGACAAATAGGCGGTTCATTAGTTCCTCCTGCAATGTGCTACTATTCCAAATTAAAAGGAAGCGGTGGTAAATGCAGAACATGTTTGGTTGAAGTATCTAAAGGTTCTGAAAAAGATCCGCGCCCGATGCCTAAGCTTGTGGCTTCTTGCTCTACTCCTATCATGGACGGAATGGAAGTTAAAAACTTAACATCACCAAAAGTCTTAGAAGCGCGTAAAGGCGTAGTTGAATTCTTGTTGATTAATCACCCACTCGATTGCCCAATTTGTGATCAAGCAGGTGAATGTCATTTACAAGATTTATCCTATGAGCATGGTGCTGCACGTTCTCGATATGAAGAAGCACGTAGAACATTTGATCGTATAGATATTGGAGATAAAATTCAATTGCACATGACGCGTTGCATTTTATGTTATCGTTGTATTTATGTTGCAGATCAAATTACGGATAAACGTGTTCATGGGATCATGTTCCGTGGAGACAGAGCTGAAATATCAACCTACATAGAAAATGTGATTGATAATGATTTCTCAGGTAACGTAATTGACGTTTGTCCTGTGGGAGCATTGACAGATAAAACATTCCGCTTCAAATCTCGTGTATGGTTTGTAAAACCAATGGAAGCACACAGAGACTGTAAAAAGTGCGCTGGAAAAGCTACCGTTTGGTTAAGTGATAGCGAAGTATTCCGTGTAACAGGTAGAAAAGATAAATACGGCGAAGTAGAAGATTGGATTTGTAACGATTGTCGTTTTGAAAACAAAAAAATTACAGATTGGGTTATTGATGGCCCAAGAGCAATTGAACGTCACTCTGTGATATCATTGAATAAATATCAAAAAGGAATTAAAGTTGAAGCACCGAAGAATTTAGGATATGGAAATACCCGTTGAGTTTTTACTTGAAAAGACAATCATTGTTGTTGCGGTATTTACAATATCGTTAGTTATAGCAATGTATAGTACATATGCAGAACGTAAGGTTTCAGCTGTACTACAAGATCGTATAGGGCCCAATAGAGCTGGCCCGTTTGGATTATTACAACCATTAGCAGATGGAGTTAAGTTCTTTATGAAAGAAGAAATTATACCAAGCTCTGCAAATAAGTTCTTATTTATTCTTGGACCGTCATTAGCGATGCTAACTGCATGTATGACAGGAGCTGTTATCCCTTGGGGAGGTACATTAGAGATGGCTGATTCAATCGTTAAATTACAGGTAACAGACATTAACATCGGTGTGTTATACATATTTGCTGTTGTTTCTATAGGTGTATATGGTGTAATGATTGGTGGATGGGCTTCAAATAACAAGTTCTCTTTAATGGGGGCTATTCGTGCATCTTCTCAAATGATTAGTTATGAAATTGCAATGGGATTATCCATCATTGCGTTAATCATGACGACAGGGACGTTAAGTGTTGGTGAGATTGTACAACAACAAACAACTGGGCATTGGAATATCGTATATCAACCATTGGGATTCTTTATCTTCATGATTTGCGCTTTTGCTGAATGTAACAGAACACCATTTGATTTGCCTGAATGTGAAGCAGAGTTAATTGGTGGATACCACACCGAGTATTCTTCTATGAAATTAGGGTTGTATCTGTTCTCAGAATATATAAACATGTTTATATCTTCTGCTGTAATGAGTGCATTCTTCTTTGGAGGATACGACATCCCTTACATCGAATACTTAAATTTAGACCACAACCTAGTTACCATTCTAGGTACTGTCTTCTTCTTCTTTAAGATTGTCATGTTTATATTCTTATTCATGTGGGTAAGATGGACATTGCCGCGTTTCCGTTATGATCAATTAATGAATCTTGGTTGGAAAATCATGATACCATTGGCAATCATAAATATTATTATTACTGGTTCATGTATATTATTATTTAAGTAAAAGAGCCATGCAATTAACAAACAGATCAAAAGTAGTCGTTGATAAAAAAATGACTTTTATGGAGCGAATTTATATTCCTTCCATAGTAAGTGGCATGTTAATCACACTGTCTCACCTTTTCAAAAAGAAAGCAACGATTCAGTATCCAGAACAACAACGTGAGTTTTCTTTTGTGTATAGAGGTAAACATATACTAAAAAGAGACGAACAAGGAAGAGAAAACTGCACAGCTTGTGGCCTATGTGCAGTATCATGTCCTGCAGAAGCAATTACTATTGTTGCAGCAGAGCGTAAAAAAGGTGAAGAGCATTTATATAAAGAAGAAAAATATGCTTCTTTATATGAAATCAATATGTTGAGATGCATATTCTGTGGTTTGTGCGAAGAAGCGTGCCCTAAAGACGCAGTTTATTTAACAGAAGAATTGGTTCCTGCAGCGTTTAATCGCAAAGACTTCATTTACGGAAAAGACAAATTGGTTCAGCCTCTTGGTACAAGTGCGCACCCTAAGACATACAAGCCTTACAAAAAATAACAATGGGGAATATAATATTTTACATCTTATCAGGTATTACGTTATGCAGTGCATTTTTCGTAATAATTTCAAAAAATCCTGTTTACAGTATTCTATCCTTAGTAATAACCTTTTGTTGCATAACAGCACATATGCTATTGCTATCAGCAGACTTCTTAGCTGTCGTTAACATTATTGTCTACGCAGGCGCCATCATGGTTTTGTTCTTATTTGTAATTATGATGTTAAATTTAAATGAAGCGGTTACACAAGCGTCGAAACCATTTATAAGTAAGCTTGCAGCATTTGTATCGGGAGGATTATTATTAATTGCACTTGTATATCTATTAAAAGGACAAGATACAGGTGGTGTAGATTTGTCTAAATTAGATCCGAATTTTGGAAGCGCTCAAGAATTAGGGAAAATTCTTTTCAACGAATTTGTTCTTCCTTTTGAAATTACTTCTGTTCTGTTTCTTTCTGCAATGATTGGAGCTGTAATGTTAGGTAAAAAAGATTTAAAAGATAATAAATAAGACTTATGCATTATATCATACTCTGTTTAATATTATTTTCAATGGGTGCATTTGGCGTACTCTACAGAAGAAATATATTAATAATATTCATGTCTATTGAATTAATGTTGAATTCTGTAAACTTACTTATGGTTTACTTCTCAGCATTACACAACGACCAATCGGGTCAAGTATTTGTGTTCTTTATTATGGCTGTAGCTGCTGCTGAAATCACAATTGGTTTAGCAATCTTAGTTATGATCTTTAGACACATTGGCTCTATTAAAATTGATAGTTTAAAGAATCTCAAGTGGTAATTAAAAATACAATCGAATCATGATGGAATTTGTTTGGCTAATACCAGGACTACCCTTACTTGGCTTTCTGATATTAAGTTTATTTAATAAGTATATCCCTAAATCTGCATCGGGCTACATAGCTAGTGCAATGTTACTGGGTTCGTTCTTAGTTGTTTTATCGCTTTTAATTCCTGCTGTTTCAGGTACCTTGGTTGCAAAAGAACCATTCGTATTGTTCAATTGGATTCAAGCAGGGAATTTAAATTTGTCGTTATCGTTTCAAATAGATAATCTTTCTATTTGGTTTATGTCTATCATTACGGGTGTCGGCTTCTTGATACATATGTATTCAATTAGCTACATGCACGATGATGAAGGTGTAACGCGATATTTTTCCTACTTAAACCTATTCATATTCTCCATGTTATTGCTTGTTATGGGCTCTAATTTTGCAGTGATGTTTATGGGCTGGGAAGGCGTTGGTCTTTGTTCATATTTGTTAATTGGATTTTGGTTTAAAAATCAAAACTATAACGATGCTGCAAAGAAAGCTTTTATCATGAACCGTATCGGTGATTTAGGTTTCTTATTAGGTATGTTACTAATCTACCATCAATTCGGCACATTAGAGTACACTGCAGTTTTTGAACAGGTTTCGAAAATAATTAACCCGAATGAAATTTCAGGCGTACTGTTAGCGATCACCTTATTATTATTTGTTGGTGCTATGGGTAAAAGTGCTCAAATTCCTTTATACACATGGTTGCCAGATGCAATGGCAGGCCCTACTCCTGTTTCAGCATTAATACATGCTGCAACAATGGTAACAGCAGGTATATATATGATTGCACGCTCTAATGTCTTATACAGCATGGCTCCAATGACATTGGATATCATTTTTGTAATAGGAACAAGTACAGCAATATTAGCTGCATTGATTGGATTAACACAAACAGATATTAAAAAAGTATTGGCATACTCAACTGTAAGTCAATTAGGCTTTATGTTTATGGCTATTGGTTTAGGTGGCTATAGTGCAGGTGTATTTCATGTAACAACACATGCATTCTTTAAAGCATTGTTATTCTTAGGTGCAGGTAGCGTTATTCACGCAATGGGTGGTGAGCAGGATATTCGAAAAATGGGTGGTTTAATGAAAAAATTACCAATAACCTCTATCACATTTATTATCGCAACCTTAGCAATTGCAGGTATACCGCCACTTGCTGGTTTCTTTTCTAAAGATGCTATTCTAGCATTAGCATTTGAAGCAAGTCCACTAAAATGGGGTTTGGGAGTTTTTGCCGCATTACTAACTACGTTTTACATGTTTAGAATGTTGTTCTTAACATTCTTCGGAGAATTTAGAGGTACGCAACATCAAAAAGAACATTTACATGAGTCGCCTTTGTTGATGACAATTCCATTAATGATTTTAGCCGCATTAACACTACTTGCTGGATTTATTGAAATCCCTCACGTTTTTGTTCACGAAGGAAGTAATTGGTTTAGTCATTACTTAGCAGCTGCGCACGTTCCACTTCTTGAAGCATCCAGCATTTCTGCTTCAACTGAATTTGTACTAATGGGCTCAGCTTTAACCCTAGTTTTATTAGTAATACTTAGTACATACATTATATATGTAAGCAAAAAAACACTACCTGCGTCATCTGAAAGTGACTTGTCTGCATTGGATAAACTTTCTTATAATAAGTTTTATGTAGATGAATTGTATGACACAATTATATTGAAACCAATTGCATTCTTTTCAGATATTTTCCATAACATCATTGAAAAGAATTTCATAGACCGCATCGTTAATTTCTCTGGAAAATCCATCCAATGGAGTGGCAAGACAATTCGATTTGTCCAATCTGGAGATGTAAATACGTATACTATATTCATGGTAATCGGTATTGTAGTAATCTTATTTCTTAACTTTATTCTGTAATACATCCTTAGACAATGATTACAACGATTTTAATAATCTTACCTCTAGTTGCAGCAATACTTGTATATTTTGCAGGTCAACGTTTGGCTCCGACTATTGCCATTGCATCTACCCTATTGGAGTTTGCGATAGCTTTATATGCATACTTCAATTTTGAAGTATTAGCTGGTTGGAATTATGTTTTAGTAAAAGACTGGATCCCTTCATTAGGTATTAGCTATAATGTAGGTATGGACGGAATTAGTTTAATTTTGGTTATACTAACAAGCTTTTTATTCCCTTTAATTCTTTTATCAACTTTAACAAGTTCAGTAAAAGACAAACCTTCTTTTTATGCACTAGCACTCGTAATGCAATCTGCATTAATTGGAGTGTTTGTTGCTAAAGATTTATTCTTATTCTATATATTCTGGGAATTAGCATTAATACCGATCTACTTTATTTGTTTGATGTGGGGAGATGAAAACAGAAAATTTGTAACATTCAAATTTTTCATTTATACACTATTTGGTAGTTTGATTATGCTTGCGGCTATTATTTATTTATATTCTGTTGCTCCTGAAAAATCATTTGCGCTAGAAAATATTTACTTAACAAAACTTACAAGTCAAGAACAAGTTTGGATATTTGGAGGTTTGTTTTTAGCATTCGGCATTAAGATGCCCATCTTTCCTTTCCATACTTGGCAACCAGAAACATACACAAGTGCACCAATGGCCGGAACCATGTTATTAAGTGGTATCATGTTAAAAATGGGGGTATACGGAGTAATACGTTGGATTTTACCAGTTCTTCCTAACGCATTAATGGAATGGGGTTGGTTGGCTCTTTTATTGTCAATCATTGGTATTGTTTACGCTTCTATTATTGCAATTAAGCAATCTAATTTTAAAACATTAATCGCTTATGTTTCTATTGCCCACGTTGGTTTAATTGGTGCAGGGTTATTTACTAATTCTGTTGAAGGATTACAAGGCGTTATGGTGCAAATGTTTGCGCACGGTGTTAATGTGATAGGTATTCTATTTGTAATACAAATATTATTTAACAGAACAGGAACACTACAAATAAACTCAATGGGTGGCTTGAGAAATCAAATGCCTCAATTAGCTGTATACTTTCTCATTTTAATAATGGCGAATATTGCCTTGCCATCAACTAATGGGTTTGTAGGTGAATTTCTTTTATTTATAGGCGTATTTAATTATAACCCTTATTTAGCTGCACTTGGAGGATTAACAATCATTTTAGGAGCTGTTTATTTACTTAGTACGTATCAAAAAGTTATGTTGGGCGAGGCTAAGGCAGAATTCAACGTAGTAATGGATTTAAGTTTGCTAGAAAAAAGCATATTGATTCCCATTGTGATTGCAATATTTGCATTTGGTTTGTTTCCTGATATTATTTTAGATGTAACAGAACCCGCAATAAATGGAATTTTACACGCAGTAAATCATTCAATCCCAGTTGCAAACTAAGAGAACATTCAAAGCAATATGAACGCAATAATTCTTATATCCATTCTTGGTATTATATCCATGATGTCTGACTTTATCGGACTGAAAAAGTTTATCTACCCTATTATTCTTATTTCACTTGCAGGAATAATAGGATATAACATCTGTACTTTCTGGAATCATCCAGAATCACATTATGGTATGTTATTACATGACAATTTCTCTATCGCATTTGGTTCGTTACTACTAACAATTACTCTATTTTGGTTTTTACTGTCAAGAGAATCGTATAGTAAGGAAGAATTTAATCAAGGAGATCATTATGCTTTGATCTTATTTTCTACCGTTGGAGGTTTGTTATTGGTTTCATTCACCAATATGTCAACATTATTCTTAGGTGTTGAAATACTTTCTATCCCTCTTTACATTTTAGCTGGGAGTAGAAAAAAGGACATTCGTTCGGTTGAGGCATCTATTAAATATTTCATCCTAGGTTCTTTTGCTACGGGTATTATGTTATTAGGAATTGCATTGATTTATGGAGCTACAGGATCATTCGATTTGGCAACTATTAAAGCAGCCGCTTCTACAATGCCTATGTTCATGATAGGAATTACATTATTATGTATTTCATTTGCATTTAAAATTTCAGCTGTACCGTTCCATTTCTGGGTTCCAGATGTATACACTGGCTCCCCAACTTTCATTACTGCATTCATGTCAACCTTTGTTAAAGTGGCTGCATTTGGAGCATTCTACCATTTAATCGCAAGTACATTTACAGTAGTCCCAAGTTACTTAGGAGGTACATTTATAGGTTTATCAGCAATTACAATACTTGCAGGGAATATTGCTGCAACATTCCAAACAAATGTTAAACGTTTATTAGCATTCTCTGGTGTATCACAAGCTGGTTATATGCTTATGGTTTTCCCCTATTTGTCCGCTGGCTCTAAATCATCTTTATTTGTTTATCTAGTTGGTTATGGTATAGCAAATCTCGTTTGCTTCTATATTGTGAATGCAATTGAAAAAACCAAAGGTGATTCAGATATTGTAAGCTTTGCTGGCTTAGCTAAATCAAATCCACTATTGGCCTTTGTATTTACACTTTCATTATTTTCTTTGGCAGGTATTCCACCAGCAGCAGGCTTCTTTGGTAAATTTTACCTATTCAATGAAGTAATCAAGGCAGGTAATGTGTATTTAGTATTAATAGCTATTGTTGGATCAATAATCAGTGTTTACTATTACTTCAAAACCATTATTGTCATGTATAATAGTTCAGATTCAAACACTGTTAAAATTGAACTTGGGATAGCTAAAGTAGTTTTAGTTGTTATGTCAATACTTGTCATATTGATAGGCTTATTCCCTGACCTTCTTTTGCAAATTGGAGTAGAGTTATAATGGGATCAATTGCTGAATTTTATCATTTAATTACAAACCCAGAAGTTATTATCGCATCAGGAGGACTCGCATTGATCCTCCTGATTATTTTCGCTGAAAATGGAGTCTTCTTTGGCTTTTTTTTGCCTGGAGATACGTTATTATTTACAACTGGTTTATTATCTTCTACAGGTAAATTTGATGTCCCTATACTTACTCTATTAGTTACAATATCTTTGGCTGCTTATTTAGGAAGCTTCTTCGGGTATTTCTTTGGAGAAAAAGCGGGAAGCAAGCTTTTCACAAAAGATGATTCGATATTCTTTAAAAAGAAATACATGTTCGCGGCTGAAGCATTCTTTATTCGATATGGTGCGGTGGCTTTAATAATGGCGCGATTCCTACCAATCATTCGGACCTTTGCTCCCATCTTTTCAGGTATAATTAAATACCCGTACGGCAAATTCTTTTTATACAACATCATTGGTGGTACTTTATGGGTCGTAAGTCTGGTTTATGGCGGATATTTACTTGGGCAAATATTTCCTCAATCTAAAGACTACTTAGAATACATTATAATTGGTATTGTTATCGTTACATGGATTCCAGTAATTTTAACATATATTAAAGAGCGTAATAAAATTAAATCAAAAAAAGACGATCAAATCGATTAATTTTTATTCTTTCATCTTTTTAGATATTTTATACTTAAATAACTTTTGCCAATAAAGAATATTGGAGTAATTTTACATTTCGCATTATACTAAAATGTACTTATAACAGAACATGGAGAACGAAGCACTATTTTGGATTATATTCAACATTAGCATTTTAACACTTTTAGTACTCGATTTATTCGTATTCCACAGAGGAACAAAAGTTGTAACTACAAAGTCAGCTTTAATATGGAGTGCATTCTGGGTTGGATTAGCAATTGCATTTAATGTATTCGTGTATTTTTGGAAGGGTCGTGAAGCAGCTGAATTGTTTTTCACAGGCTATGTAATCGAAGAATCATTAAGTGTAGATAATTTATTTGTTTTCATGTTGATCTTTAATTATTTCAGAGTTCCTGTAGAGTATCAACGAAAAGTATTGTTCTGGGGAATAATTGGTGCATTAGTACTTAGAGGCTTCTTCATTATTGTAGGGATTGAATTAATAGAGCGATTCGATTGGCTATTATACATATTGGGTTTATTCCTTATGTATACAGGTATTAAGATGTTATTTTCCAGTAATGATGACGAAATGGATCCTGAAAACAATATCATTTTGAAATTAACCAACAAGTTTATGCGTGTCACAAAAACATACGAAGGAGATAATTTCTTTGTACGTAAAGATGGCTTGTTATATGCTACACCATTATTTATTGTTGTATTAATTGTAGAAAGTACGGATGTTGTTTTTGCTGTCGATTCCATTCCAACCATATTAGGAATTACAACAGACACCTTTATTGTCTATACATCGAATGTCTTTGCCTTATTGGGTCTTCGCTCTTTGTATTTCGCATTGTCCAGCGTAATGAAGTTGTTCCATTACATCAATTACGGATTGGCTGTCATATTATCATTCGTAGGTGTAAAGTTACTTATCCATGAGTGGTATGTTATTAACCATCAGTTTGCTTTATTATTTGTAGTTTCTGTCCTAGCAATTTCGGTATTGGCTTCGTGGCTTTTCCCTAAAAGAAATAATGAAGAATTAGATTTCTAAAAAAAACTCTTATAAAATAAAAATAGCAAAATAAACAGTTGCTATTTTTATTTTACAACTACTAATTACTCCTCATAATTTCCATTAAAGCAGTAGACAAGACGTGTTGCACCATCCGATTTTTCGCTTCATGTTTATTTACCATAAATGAAACTGCATACCTATTTCCAGAATTCGTTTGAACATAGCCCGAATAGCAGGTTGTACCGTTCATAGTACCACTCTTAACTCTTATTTTACCCTCTGAGCCTTTACAAATATGAGCTACAGTCCCTTGTAATCCAGCTATTGGTATACTCGTAACATATATGGTATTTAAACTCTTTGAAACTAAAAATTGAGTAAATTGATTTGGTGAAATACTGTTAAATGGCGACATTCCAGAACCGTCCCGCAATACCATGCCAATAGTATCTACATTTTTACTAGATAAGTATTTTTTAATATGATTAATCCCATTTTGAGCAGATCCAACTCCATTCATTTTAAATGAAATTTCTTTTAGCAGACACTCTGCATATAAATTATTGCTTACTAAGTTCGCATATGTACAAATTTCTTTAATCGTAGGCGATTTATGCTCAAAAACAATATTCATTTTAGATGTATTCATTTTAATATCATCCGATTGTACAATTTTAATAGTTCCTTTAAACACAACACCCTGCTTATTCATTTCTGCAATTAAAAGGTTGGCAAACAAGGTAGAAGGATCAGATATACTAGCCTTTACAGCGTATGCAGTACCCATAGGTATTGTACCTTCGCCAAAGAACAACGGATTATATGGTGAAGAATAGATAATAGATTTATCTCCAGAATTAGACACTCCTGTTTTAATATGATTTATAAAAGACCAACTTGAATCCCATGGAAGAATTGATTGTAAAGAAGTTATTCCTCCTACCTTACTAGAAGGCTTAAGCGTTATGACTGTTTGATTTTCATTTAAATTCAGACCAAAACTTCCAGCACCATAGTAATTCCCAATATCAGCCCATGTATAATCCATTGGTATGGGATTATATTCAAAATGTGTCGGATCAATCACAATTCTACCCTCGATTTGTGTGATGCCTTTCAATTTCAATTCGCTCACAATATTCCTCATGAGCAATTGATAGGATAAGCTACCATTCATTTTATCAGAACCGAGTGTAGGATCTCCCCCACCATTAATGACTAGATCACCTTTTAAAGAATGATTACTTATGGTATCAGAATAATATACCCTTGTTATGAAGCGATAATCTGCACCCAACAAATCTAAGGCTGCGGCAGTTGTAATGAGTTTTAAGTTTGATGCAGGAGTAAAAGAAAGTGTTCCGTTCCGCTCATATACAAGCTTGTTTGTAGCAACATCCCTGACAGATACACCAACAAATGAATGAATGAGTAAACTGTCGTTTAAAATAGTATTTAAACGATCTTTAATAGATACCTGAGCAATTAATGTAACTGACCAACTCCACAGGCTAAACAGCATAAAAATGCGCTTAAACTTCATATGTACCATAATACTTAAATCAAATTCTTGATTATAACTGTAACGCTTGAATAAACAATTTCATGTATTCAGGAAGATCTGGTGGCCGTTGAGCAGAAACAATATTTTTATCAACCATTGCAGGCACATCAAACCAGATAGCACCTGCATTCTCCATATCATCTTTAATTCCAGGTGTACTGGTAACCTTAATCCCCGATAATATTTTAGCCGATGCCAATACCCAACCCGCATGACAAATATGCCCAATTACTTTTTGGTCGGCATGCATTTCACGAACAATCTCTAGTACTTTAGGAGATCTTCTAATTTTATCTGGTGCCCAACCACCTGGCACTAGTAAAGCATCGTATTCAGAAGCATCCACATCTTCGTATGTAATGTCACTTAAAGCAGGCACACCGTACTTTCCAATATACTTTTCACCTTTGGTTGGCCCTGCTATAATAACGTCACAACCTGCCTCGCGTAGCCTTAAAATAGGATACCAAAACTCTAAATCTTCAAATTCGTGATCAATAAAAGACAATACTTTCATTTATTTTTAAATATTTATGTCAAACAAAATTTTAATATAAAACATTTTTTTTATTTTAGAGTATTAAATAACTTTAGTACAAGAGAATATTTTTATATCACTGACGAACCATGGCAAAAAAAGTAAAGAAAGTAGAGAAATCTTCAATGAAGAAAACTCTAAAAAAGGCTGAAAAAGCTGTTAAAAAAGTAGCTGCGAAAGTTGCGAAACAAGTAAAAAAAGTTGCTAATAAAGTAACAAAAAAAGCAGCACCTGCAAAAAAAGTTGCACCTAAAAAAGCTGCAAAAAAAGTAGTTAAAAAGGCTGTTAAAAAAGTAGCACCTGCAAAAAAGGCTGTTAAAAAAGCAGTAAAAAAAGTTACTAAGAAAGCAGCGCCAGTAAAAAAGGCTGTTAAAAAAGTAGCTAAAAAAGCTGTTAAGAAAGCAGCACCTGCAAAAAAAGCTGTTAAAAAAGTAGTTAAGGCTGCTGCTAAAAAAGGAACTGTTGTTAAAAAAGCAGTAACCAAAGTAGCTAAAAAAGCTGTTAAAAAAGTTGTTGCACCTAAAAAAGCAATAGCTAAGAAAGGCGCTGCACCTAAGAAGGCTAGCACACCTGCGAAAGCAGCTGCACCTAAAAAGTCTGCACCTAAAAAAGCTTCTACACCTGTAGCACCAAAAGTTGAAGAAGTAGAAATACTTACCTATACTGCACCTGTAGAAACTCCAAAGGTTGAAGAGGATGAAAAACCAATGGGTGATTTATTCTCACCAAATGACAATTCTATTTTCTAAAATCGAATTCAAATAAAATAAAAAAAACCTGTAACTGTGTTACAGGTTTTTTTTTCTACTATAAATAAAAAGCAAACTCAAGAACTTAAGTTTGCTTTTTATTTATAGTAGATTTGAATATTAATTGCGTTTATTTATTTCATCTCGCACACGTGCAGCCTTCTCATAATCTTCATTATCTATAGCTTCATCTAGCATCGATTGTAATTGATCTAATGACATGTTTTTCATTTGATCTTCTTTACCTGAGGAGGATAAATCTGGTTTTAATGAACCAACTGCAGCTTCCTCCAATTCTTCATCATCATCCCCTATTTCGTCTTCCATGTCATCATTTAAGACAATACCAGCTTCGGACATAATCGTTTCATAGGAGAAAATGGGCACATCAAACCGTAAACCAATGGCAATAGCATCGGATGGTCTGGCATCAATTTCAATTGTTTTAATTCCATCCGAACAAATGATTTTAGCAAAGAATACACCTTCTTTCAAATCTGAAATCACAATTTCTTCCACAACAAAATGGAACGACAATGCAAATGATTTAAATAAATCATGTGTCATTGGTCGGTTTGGAATCACTTTTTCAATTTCGATTGCAATTGCTTGCGCCTCAAACATTCCAATAATAATTGGCAATCGTCTATTACCATTCACCTCGCCTAAAACCAATGCAAACGAACCCGTTTGGGATTGACTCGAGGATAATCCTATAATTTCTAATCTAATTTTCTCCACTCTAATGATACGCTTATTTAAGCAATTTGGCAGCTTCAGTCAATTTCGGTAACACTTCAAATAAATCACCTACAATGCCATAATCTGCAGCTTTAAAGAACGGTGCTTCAGGGTCTTTATTGATTACAACTATACACTTGGATGAGTTCACACCAGCCAAATGTTGTATCGCTCCTGAAATTCCTATTGCAATATATAAATTTGGGGCTACTTTTACACCTGTTTGTCCAACGTGTTCATGGTGCGGTCTCCAATCCATATCCGAAACAGGCTTAGAACATCCTGTTGCAGCACCCAATGCTTTTGCTAAATCTAGTAAGAGTCCCCAGTTTTCAGGGCCTTTAAAGCCTCTTCCACCTGAAACCACAATTTCTGCTTCCGTTAATAATAACTCACCAGTCATTTTTTCCACATTCGTGGTTTTAACCTTAGTATCTGAATCAGTTAAGGAAAGAGCTAAAACCTCAACTGTTGCCTTCCCTCCCGTTTCAGTGCCTTGATACGCATTTTTTGCTAAGGTAATTACTTTAATGTCTGAGTTAATCGTTACCGTAGCAAAAGCTTTACCTGTGAAGATAGAACGTTTTACTTGAAACCCAGAACTTGTTTCTGGCAATTCAGTAACATTAGTCACCACCCCTGCCTTTAACTGTGAAGCCACTTTTGATGCAATGGAATCAACCAAGGTTGATTTTGGCAAAACCACTACTTTTGCACCTACTTTTTTGGCTGCTTCAATAACTGCAGCAGCTGTAGCTGAAGGATTGCTTTGGTTAAAAGCACCACCTGTAACATTCAATACCGAAGTTGCACCAAAATTACCCAAAGCAATTAATTGCTCTTGTGGAATATCACCAACTGCAATAACGGTAGCTGTCCCACCTAATTTAGATGCAACCTGAACACCGTAAGAAACGGCATCATGAGAAGATTTTTTAATTTCTGAGCCATTAGACTCAACATATATTAATACCGACATATTTTTTCTATCTAGAGTGAAACACAAATCAATTTTAAAGTACTTTAGCTTCGTTTCTTAATAAAGTTAACAACTCACCAGGATTAGCAGCATCAATCATTTTACAAGCGCCTTTAGGTGCAGGTAAAGAATAACTACCATATACGACATCATCAACTACGGATATGGGTTCTACAACTTTTAATGCTTTGGTTCTTGCAGACATAATTCCACGCATATTTGGAATTTTCCATTCAGCGATAGGCTCCTGACAACCAGCAACAAATGGTAAGTTACATTCTACGGATTCTTTACCACCTTCTATTTCACGACTCATTTTGGCAAGAGTCCCATCAATATCCAATTTCATTATAGGTGTAATGCAAGGCATACTTAATAAATCCGCCACTAATCCATGCACTAGGCCTCCATTATAATCAATTGATTCTCTTCCCATCAAAATCAAATCGTATGATTCTGATTTAGCTACTGATGCAATTTGAGCAGCAACAAATCCGGCATCTTTAGGAATAGCATTAATTCTAATCGCATCATCTGCTCCAATTGCAAGTGCTTTACGAATGGTGGGTTCTGTTTCGGCATCGCCCACATTTAAAACTGTAATGGTTCCTCCGTGTTGTTCTTTTAAATCTACGGCTTTTGATAATGCATATTCGTCATACGGGCCGATGATGAATTGTACACCAGAAGTATTAAAAGCATTATCTGTAAAAGAAATCTTGGAAGTAGTATCGGGAACGTGTGTGATGCAAACTAAAATCTTCATCGGTTGTATAGTTAATAAGTAACGTCTGAACTACCGTCGTTCATTCAAACTGAATTTATTTAATAAATTGACGGATACATTGCCATTCAATATATTATATTTAACTTGATTATATAGATAAAAGTTACATTTTTTATGTAATAATGACAATTAATTCATGAATAGATTAGACTATTTACTACAACTGCATCAAGAACAACCAAATGACCCGTTTATTATTTACGGTATTGCTTTGGAACATAAAAAGACGAATAGTACCGAGGGGCTAATATACTTTGAGAAACTATTAAACTCTTTCCCCGATTATCTTCCTACTTACTATCAAGCAGCGGAATATTTTACTGAAAACAATAAAATGGACACGGCATTAACCATTTACGATAAAGGTATAGAATTGGCAAGTTCATTAAATGAAATGAAGACACTTGCTGAATTAAAAAATGCCAAGCAAAATTTAGAGATTGATTTAATGGAATAAGGATTATTTATTAAGTTATATACTTTAAGGAAAGGTTAATAGTTCTGTGAATAGCGCAACGTTTATTTTAGTAAAAGAAATTCATTTCTACTTTTTCAATCATCTTTTAAAGCCTGTTCATGAAAAAATATTTTAGTCTTACAATTGCCCTTTTGGGATGGTTTGCAGTTATCACGCAATATATCTTAATGATGGAACATCGAATTGCGTCCATACCTGAAACAACCATTCGCTTTTTTAGTTTCTTTACAATACTTACCAATATACTCGTTGCTGTGTATATGACACAACTTTTTATTGGGTTTGTATCCAAAACAAAAAACTCGGCACTTCCAATAACGTATTTAACACAATTAACCGTTTACATAACCATCGTTGGATTCGTCTATCAAGTAGCACTAAGGCATATTTGGAATCCACAAGGTTTAGACAGAATAGTAGACGAATTGTTACATACCCTTATTCCATTAGCAATAATTATTTATTGGTATCTAGATGAATCCAAAAAGTATGACTCGTATAAAAATATTCCCAAATGGTTGATATACCCTGTATGCTATTTATTATTCATTCTTATTCGTGGTCACTTTTCAGTATATTATCCCTACCCATTTATTAACGTCAATCAAATAGGAATTCAATTGGCGGGTATAAATGCTGCATTATTAATACTATTCTTTATTATGATATCATGCCTATTCATTTTTTTAGGGAAAAGAATACGAAAATAAATTTACATACAGCTTTATTCATTTTTAGCTATTGAACAAATCGTTCGTCTTTATTATTATGCAAGACCCAATCGTATTTATTACTTATTTCAATATTTATAGAATTTAAGATGAATAATTTTTCTTTTTAATATATGAACCTTTTATATATGATAATATGTTCATATATTAGAATATAATTTCAGTATATGTCAAAACCACTTAAAATATCTCCGGAAAAGCTTGAAAAAGCAGCCTATATACTAAAAACCATTGCTCATCCATTACGCTTGAGCATTGTAGAGCATTTAACACAAAAAGAAGAATTATCGGTGAATCAATTGTGTGAACGATTAGATGCAGAACAATCTCTTGTATCACATCATTTACAAAACATGAAATTGAAAGGATTACTCCAAGCCCGAAAAGAAGGTGTTTCCGTTTACTATTCTTTAAAAGAAAAAGGCTTAAGTGAAATCATACGTTGTGTAGAAAAATGCAACTGCAACATGTAACAAAATGGAAATAGTAGCATTTATTGGTATATTATTTATGGGGATTGTTATTGGTCTACTAGGCAGCGGCGGTTCAATTATTACATTACCACTCCTAGTTTATGCATTGGATATGCCTCCATTATTAGCAACAACCTACTCCCTCATCATAGTTGGATTAACAAGTAGCTTTGGTGCGTTCACATATATAAGAAAGAAAGAATATGATTTAAAAATTGCATTATTATTCGTTATTCCATCCATTATAATTGTATTAATAACTAGAAATTATTTGATCCCTATGCTACCCAACTCTATTGATTGGGGAACTCATATACATATCGAAAAAAACAATTTAATCATGCTCTTATTTGGTGTATTTATGGTAGCGGCATTTTATAGTATGATTACAAGTTCCATTCAAAATAAAAACAGCTCAATTGCAGAAAAGAAATTAGGATTTATTCCATTTGAAGGAGCGCTCGTCGGATTTATTACAGGAATAACGGGTGCTGGAGGTGGTTTTCTAATTATACCATCTTTGGTTGTCGTTAATAAAACACCTATAAAAACTGCCGTTGGGACATCATTAATAATTATTACCATAAATTCACTTGTGGGGTTTGCAAGTGATTTAAATAGCATACATGTTGATTGGATACAAATAGTAAGTTATTCCTTTTTCTCTATTATAGGTGTAACAATAGGCAGCAGATTTAATCACTTAATTGAAGCTCAAAAGCTAAAAATTATTTTTAGCTGGTTCATCTTACTTATGGGAATCGCAATTATATATAAAGAAGTTATTACACATCAAGCAATACATTGAATATGAAAATCGAACAATTATACACCGGATGTTTAGCAGAAGCTGCTTACTATATCGAATCAGAAGGAGAAGCAATCATTATTGATCCCTTGAGAGATATTCAACCGTATTTAAAAAAACTAGAGCATAATAAAGCATCGTTAAAATATATTTTAGAAACACATTTTCACGCTGATTTTGTTTCTGGCCATATTGATTTAGCAGAAGCAACTGGTGCAACTATCGTTTATGGGCCAAATGCGGAGACTACATTTAAAAGTCATATTGCACACGATGGTGAAAAAATAAAGCTTGGAAAATTAATTATTGAAGTACTACATACTCCAGGACATACCCTAGAATCTAGTTGTTATTTATTATACGATGAACAAGGGAATAAACATGCGCTATTTACTGGGGATACATTATTTATTGGGGATGTAGGGAGACCAGACCTTGCCATTAAAAGCAATGTAACGAAAGAAGATTTAGCAGGAATGCTCTTTGAATCATTGCGCACAAAAATCAAAACATTACCTGATTCAATTCTTATTTACCCTGCTCACGGTGCAGGATCTGCTTGTGGTAAAAACATGAGTAAAGATACTTTTGATACACTCGGCAATCAAAAAGCAATAAATTATGCTTTAAAAGCAACAGACAAGAACACATTTATCCAAGAGGTTCTCGATGATTTACAACCTGCGCCCTCCTATTTCAGCATGAATGCATTGATGAATAAAGAAGGTTATGCAAATGTTACGGATGTTATTAGACAAGGAAGCATAGCCTTAGATGTACAAGCATTTGAGAACATGCAACAACAAACACATGCGTTATTATTAGATACTCGAAAACCGGAAGACTTTAAAAAAGGATTTGTACCCGGAGCCATAAACATAGGTCTTGATGGACAATTTGCGCCATGGTCTGGTGTACTTATTGGTACTACAGATCAACCGATCTTATTAATTACAGACGAAGGTAAGGAAGAAGAAACCATTATTCGATTATCGCGCGTGGGTGTGGATCTTGTGATTGGATATTTGAAGGGAGGTTATAATGCTTGGGCTGCAGCTAAAAAACCGAAAGATATCATTAAAACAATTTCTGCAGATGAATTTGTAAAGACGTTATCCTCTGAGACTAATATCATTGACGTAAGAAGAGAAAGTGAATTTGAAGTAGAGCATTTAGAAGCGGCTAAAAATCTTCCTTTAGATTACATAAATGATTGGACTTCTAACTTAGATAAATCTAAAACATATTATATTCATTGCGCTGGTGGTTATAGATCCGTTATAACAGAATCAATATTAAAGTCCAGAAACTTTACGAACATCATTGATGTTGAAGGAGGATATGGTGCAATAAAAACGGCCTTAGAAAACAAAAAGAACTAAATTAAAAGGTAGAACTTCTATGATGCGTATTTCAAAAACACTACGAAATACCCTATTGGGAATAGGATTGGGTGCACTTGCGGGGTTTCTATATTGGAATTTTGTAGGTTGTAGTAGTGGTCATTGCTTGATACAATCTGTTTGGTATAATTCAACCGCTTATGGTGCTGTAATGGGCGGATTATTAGTAAATTCATTTTCCAGCAAAAAAAAATAAGCTTATGTCTTCATTTAAAGAATTAATTCAATCTGAAACACCTGTATTGGTAGATTTTCATGCGACTTGGTGTGGGCCTTGTAAACAGCTTGCCCCTGTAATTGAAAAAGTAGCATCGAAGTTTTCAAATCGATTGAAAGTAATAAAAGTAGATGTCGATAAAAACGCATCTGCTGCACAAGCCTATCAAGTAAAAGGTGTGCCAACCATGATTTTATTTAAACAAGGTAAGGTTGTTTGGCGTGGTTCAGGTTATATGGATGAAGGCAAACTAAGTAAGACTTTACAGGCTTTTGTTTAGATAATTATGAGTTATGAATTTTGGATTAAATACTGATCGACTTCACTCGCTATCCTTAGCTCTAACCTCACGCCATTCTTTGACTGACGCGTTTCATTTTACAATCTATGATTATTATTTACGATATAGTCAAGACTAAAAAGACAGAAACATGCTTCGCTCAAGTCAATCGTCGGACAATAGTTTAGTTTTAGGCTTGTTCAGAAAACGAGCTTCAGAGATTCAAGAAAAAAGCACCTTAACATTTATAGCAGCATGAATGAACTAAATAACCATTCGAAGGAACATTGGAATACTATTTATTCAACTAAAAGTCCGAGTGAAGTAAGTTGAACACAAGAGACACCCGAGAGATCATTATATTTTATTCATAATACAAATCTATCTAAAGCAACTGCTATTATAGATATTGGAGGTGGTGATAGTTGTCTGGTCGATTATCTTTTAAAAGAAAATTACACAGACATTACCGTTTTAGATATTTCTGAAGAAGCCATTAATCGAGCAAAAATGCGTTTAGGTAAAAATGCGTCAAAAATAAAATGGATTGTATGTGATATAAACACTTTTTCTCCAACCCGAACATATGACATCTGGCATGATCGTGCGGCATTCCACTTTTTAACTCAGCCCAAAGATATTGAAAGGTACATTACTCTTATTAATTCTTATGTATCTTCGTTCTTTATCATCGGAACATTTTCAAAGAATGGCCCATTAAAGTGTAGTGGTTTAGATATAAAACAATACACTGGGCAAGACTTAGAAGAACTTGTAATAAAGAATTTTAATCTGGTCGAATATATGAATGAAGACCATATAACTCCATTCGAAACAGTTCAAAATTTCACATTTGCATTCTTTTGTAGAAATTAAACGTTAAAAAACGTTCTAAAAAAATCTATTATTGGCTGTATTAAAAATGGTTTCAATTTTTAGTCCACTTAAAATATAAGCAAAATAAATATATCTCGGATTGACGATGGATTGTCCTAATTCATTTAAAAATAATGTTATGCAATTGATTAAAATAAAGTTAAACTACTTTACTTTTCCTAAATTAATCATATAACCTATATTTAAAAAAGCACCTCTATTATTAATTTCATTCATTCCAAAAGGAAGGGAATATAGAAAGTTTGATTTATTCAAATTAGAAGCCCCAATCATATATTTTGCATCAAAAAACAAGTAACCCTTCCCAACATTCCTCGTCGCTCCTATCCCTACAATGCCGCCCCAATCAAATGTATTTAATTTTTCATCACCAAAGTTCAGATTTCTTTTAGATTTAGTTCCTGTTGACTTATTCGCCCCATGTATTAGAGATGAAATATAGCCGCCTGCTTTTACATAAACAGAATACTTATTAAAGGGGATGGTTAAATGGATAGTTAAAGGAAGAGATAAATAATCCAACCGATACTTCGCATCACCATCATGTATTAGTGATTGATAAATGGGATCGGTTTGATCAATGATACGATATAAAGATTGACTTCCGTCAATTTTAGTACCCATATTTAAATATGAAAGACCTGATTCTATAGCTATATTTTTATTCAATTTAAATAAAATTGGAATATCAATATTAAAACCAATTAAATTTTTACATTTAGCATTGTTGATTTTGTTCTTGTTGGAAACATCATGAGTTCTAAATTTTGTTATTGAAACTCCTGATGATGCACCTAGGTATATTTGGCCGTTTGCATACTCATTTAAAAAAAATATACAAATGACAATTAGAATTCGTTTCATTGTAGTGTTCTATTAATTTAAAATTAAATATAAAGTTTATTAATGAATTATGTATAAAATGAGGTTAAGTTTGAGAGTTGGGCAGAATTCCTTTATGAAAGGTTTATCGAGATTTAATATAAAAATTAGTCGTATAAGATATGCATAAATGCAAAGAGTCTCGCTAATTTCCGGGACTCTTTGCATTTATAATTCATAACTCATCACTTATAATTTAAAAAGGTGCCGGTCCATCGTCATCTCCACCAAAGTCATTCACTTTACTTCCTAACGATTGTCCATTAAAAAATTTATTTTGATCTCCACTCCAGTTGCTGTCTGTATCAATAAAATCTCCACCCAAATCCATAAACTTCGTATACTTTCCAATGTATTTTAGTTTAACAGTTTCAAGTGAACCGTTACGATGTTTTGCAATAATTACTTCACCTGTACCTGCTGTTGGATTACCTTCTTCATCCACATCAATTTTATAATATTCAGGTCTGTATAAGAACATAACAATATCCGCATCTTGTTCAATCGCACCAGATTCACGTAAATCAGATAGCTGCGGACGTTTATCTCCACCTCTGGATTCCACTGCACGACTCAATTGAGAAAGTGCAATAACGGGCACTTCCAATTCTTTCGCTAAGCCTTTTAAGGCTCGAGAGATGGCTGAAATTTCTTGTTCACGGTTTCCAACTCCACCTTTATTATTTGAGTCTGCCGTCATCAATTGCAAATAATCAATTATGATCATTTGAATATCATTTCTAGATTTCAAACGACGCGCTTTCGTACGTAATTCACGAATGGATAAACCCGGCGTATCATCAATATAAATGGGGGCTGAAGTTAATGGCGAAATCTTACTGTGCAATTGTTGCCATTCGTAATCTTCTAACTTACCTGTTTTGATTTTATAACTATCCAATTCTGCTTCAGAAGCAATCAATCGATTTACTAACTGAACAGCCGACATCTCCAATGAAAATAAAGCTACAGGCTTTTTAAAGTCTACTGCTGCATTTCGTAGTGCCGAAAGTACAAATGCAGTTTTACCCATACCTGGTCGAGCAGCAATAATAATTAAATCACTTTTTTGAAAACCAGATGTTACTCTATCCAAGTCTGCCATTCCACTAGGCACACCTGTTAATCCATCTGCTTGATCTTTCTTTTCAGCTAATTCCTTTAAAGCTTGACCAATCAAACTGCGCATTTCAGAATAATTCTTTCGAATATTTGCTTCAGAAACTTCGTATAAATCTTTTTCTGTTTTATCTAATAACTCAAAGACGTCTGTTGTGTCTTCGTACGCATCTTTATGTATTTTAGAAGCAATCGTAATTAAACTCCGTTTAATGGATTGTTCCGATACAATACGTGCGTGAAATTCAATGTTTGCAGCAGAACTTACTTTTGTGGTTAATTCCGTGATGTAATAGGCGCCACCAACAAATTCCAATTCAGCTTTAGAACGAAGCTGATTTACAACCGTTATCAAATCAACAGGTTCAGAACGATCAAATAATTCTAAAACAGCTAAATAAATTTTTTGATGCGCTTCTTTATAAAAACTTTCAGGCTTTAAAATATCTATAACCGAAGTTAAGGCATCCTTTTCAAGTAATAATGCCCCCAAAACAGCTTCTTCTACTTCAACAGCTTGAGGCGGCAATTTACCCATCCCTGTTAACAAATCATTTGCAATCGTATTTTTAGGTACAAATCCTGTTGCTTTTGTTCTCGATTTTCCAAACTCCATACCTCAAATGTACCCATTATTATGCGTCCATTTGTTGTGGGCACTTAACATTGTACAAACAAACGATTAACACCTTACCCACATATACAAAGCCAATCATTTATACGTCTTTACCCAAAATACACGAATAAACTACATACTTATCAACAGTATGCGTTTTCCTTTATTCACTATGATAATTTAATCATGAATTATTTTATTTTTGTTTTATACAAGAAAATAAAATGGGAAATACTAGAGTTCATTTCATAGCTATTGGTGGTGCTGTAATGCATAATTTAGCCTTAGCACTTCATCATAAAGGATATCAAGTTACAGGATCGGACGATGAAATTTTTGAACCTTCTAAAACAAGGCTTTCAGCATACAATCTCCTTCCGAAGGAAATGGGATGGTTCCCAGAAAAAATAACGACAGATTTGGAAGCTGTGATTTTGGGCATGCATGCGCGAAACGACAATCCTGAATTGTTAAAAGCGAAAGAGCTCGGCATAAAAATATATTCCTTTCCAGAATACATATACGAACAATCGAAGAACAAGCAACGCATCGTTATTGGTGGCAGTCATGGTAAAACAACCATCACAGCTATGATAATGCATGTATTAAAAACATACAATCGCAAGTTTGATTATTTAGTGGGTGCAAAATTAGAAGGCTTTGATACGATGGTTCAAATCACGGAAGATGCCCCAATTATAATTATTGAAGGAGATGAATATTTAACATCTCCATTAGATTTAACACCTAAATTTTTACATTATCACCACCATATAGGATTGATAAGCGGTGTAGCTTGGGATCACATTAATGTGTATCCAACATTTGAAGAGTATGTACATCAGTTTGATGCGTTTGCCGATTCAACCCCAAAGGGAGGAATATTAATTTACAGCGAATCAGATGACATTGCAACACTCATTGCAGGAAAGCCTAGAACGGACGTTCAAGCAATCCCCTATTCTGCTGAAAAAAACGAAATCATCAAGGGCATTACGTATTTATTAACCGATAAAGGTAAAGTTCCATTAGAAGTTTTTGGCAAACATAATTTAAAAAATATCAGTGCTGCAAAAAATGTTTGTATCAAAATAGGCATTACTGAAAAAATGTTTTATGATGCAATAAAAACATTTAAAGGTGCGGCGAATAGATTAGAAATTTTAGGTAGAACAGATACAAATGTTGTGTTTAAAGATTTTGCACACGCACCTTCAAAGTTAAAAGCAACTTCTAAAGCCGTAAAAAAACAATTCCCCGATCGCAACTTAGTTGCAGTATTGGAATTGCATACATTTAGCAGTTTAAACAAAGAGTTTTTATCTCAATATAGAGACACCTATAAATTACCAGATACCCCTGTAGTATATTTTAGTCCAGAAACAGTTAAACACAAGCGTTTGGAAGAAATTACGGAAGCCGATATTATGGAAGCATTTGCAAATCCTAAATTGAACGTATTCACAGATAGTAAAAAACTTGAAGAATTTCTATTCGAACAGAATTGGAAGAATAGCAACTTATTATTGATGAGTTCTGGAAACTTTGGTGGCATAGATTTAAAACAATTAACTTCTCACGTACTGAATCAACACGCATAATGATGGATCAATTACCTTTGTTCAATGCTGGAAATGCATTTAAAATGAAAATTAATAAACCGATTGCATTCTTTGATTTAGAAACAACGGGTGTTAACGTTTCTACAGATCGAATTGTTGAAATTAGCATTGTTCGCGTTTCACCACCAGATGAAAAAGTAGAAGTAAAAACATTCCGTGTAAATCCTGGCATGCCTATACCAGATCAATCTAGCGCGATACATGGCATTTACGATAAAGATGTAGCAGACAAACCTCCGTTTGCTGAAATAGCACAACAAGTAGCGCAATTCATGAAAGACTGTGATTTGGGTGGCTTTAACAGTATACGATTTGATATTCCTCTTTTAATTGAAGAATTTTTTAGAGCAGGAATTGAATTTGATATTTCAAAAAGAAAATTAATTGATTCTCAACGTATCTTCCATTTAATGGAGCCGCGTACGCTTGGAGCTGCATATAAATTCTATTGCAATAAGGAATTAGAAAATGCGCACAGTGCGGAAGCAGATACCTTGGCGACGTACCATATCTTAAAAGCCCAAATAGCAAGATATGCAGATAAGCAAGTAAAAGATGCGGAAGGGAAAATAAGCACGCCTATCAAAAATGACATGCAAGTACTACACGATTTTTCTGTAGGCAATATGGTAGATCTTGCTGGTCGCATGATTATGAGCGACAAAGGCGATGAATTATTCAATTTTGGAAAATATAAAGGATTAAAAGTAAAGGACACCTTACTAAAAGATCCGATGTATTATGATTGGATTATGAAAGGTGATTTCCCTCAAGACACGAAGAAAAAATTAACCCAAATCAAATTAAAGAACTTTGGTGGATTGAAATAATCGTCGTTTAAACAGAATCAAGTATATTAACAGTATATATGTCAATGTCGTTTAGTTAAGCGGATTTATAGCTAGAATTTGGATTAAATTTA
>NZ_CALMGQ010000155.1 GCF_937863595.1 uncultured Cytophaga sp. | reverse complement strand
TATTTTTCAGTAGATTATAAATTTATTTAATTGTATAATTCTTTAGTATGTCTTGTTTAAATAGCAAAACCAATTATATTATTATGGTTTAATAATTGATTTTTTTATTTTTGAAGATTGTATAATAAATATTTTTAAGAAAATAATTTTAACCTTAAGTAAATATCTAATGAAATTAACACTTTTACCAGTTTTTATATTTTTACTGGTTTTTCAATCGCAAGCACAAAAGTATCAGCTCAGGCCTGTAATTGTTCAGGTTCTACCATTTGGCTTAGATATGACAAGTAAGTTTTTAAGTAATGAAAATGGTTTAACAAATTCAAGTCAAGTAACTAATTATTTAAAAGATAGGGGTGGCAGATACCAAACAACCTCTTTAGGGTTTAATTTAAATGTGTCTGTATATGTACCTGTATCTAAGAAATTATTCATAGGTGCAAATTATAACTCAACGTCTACTAAATCAAGTCTCTATAAAAATACAATAAATCATGAATTCAATGAAAGGTTAAAAACGGGACCGGATTCATATGAAGATGTGGAGTATATCAGTAATTATGAAAGAAAAATTACTACGATGGGTTTAGGTATTATGTATCTTGCTGAAAACCCAATGCGGGGATTACCTTTTATACCTTTTTTTAAATTTGATTTGAATCTAATGAAAGTTCAATTTTCAGATATTGACGTTGTGAAAGATATTGAGAGCGTTGATACTAATTCAAATATAATTACTGAAGATAGAGAGAATATTAATACTGCGATTAGCAATGTTAATACTGTTGCATTTAATATTGCGGTAGGTCTCAATATGAAAATTAATTCAAATATTCAATACACACTATTTGAAGCACGGTTGGCTCAATATAAAATGGGTATTGATAATACAACACAATTTTCGCTTAAAACAGGTGTAACAATATTAATTGGAAGAAGAAAATGAAAAATTTCGCAATATTATGTTTGTTGATTGTACTAAGTGCGAAGTCTTTTAGTCAAAGTCTAACGAAGGTTTCTTATAAAAAGAAGTCTAAAAAATCATACGTTGAATATTCTCCAGATGGTCAATATTATGTTGCTGCACAAGGTAAGGTGTTAACGTTTTATCCTGCAGGTTCTGATTACAATAAATGGAAATTAAATGAATACTTGAATATTAACTTGAAAAATGATTTTACTATAAAAGAATTTGGATTTAATAAGACTGGAACAAGAGTTGCAATGTTGCATTCGGGTACGTTTTTCAATCAAATTAGTGTATGGGATGTAATTGAAAAAAGGCAACTTTCAAATTGTACAATTAAAAAAGAGTACATACGCACATTGAAGTTAATGAATGATTCTTTATTGACGTACATTACGGATAATTATAAAGTTGTGGTATATAATTATATCACGCAACGGGTTTCTTGGGAGAAAACTTTTGAATCAAATACATTAAGAGGGCTGGCGTTTGATGAGGGCAATAATGTTATTGCAGTAGGAGGGAAAGATCAATTGATTTACCTTATTTCTATAAATGAAAACCATTCTATCATTACACTAAGCGGACCTACCAATTGGGTACGTTGTCTGGATTTTACTTCCGATGGAACAAAGCTCGTTTGTGGATCGGACGATGCAAATGTGTATGTGTATGATGTAAAAACGAAGGGGTCTGAACCTTTTATTTATACCGTTCATAAAGATTGGGTAACTACTGTAAAATTCACTTCAGACAATAAATACATCGCATCAACATCTAAGGATCGTTCTTGTGTATTTTATGACTTGAATAAAAAGGCAACCACCTTTCAACTTAAAAAAGTTAGCAAAAGTATTGATGGACTTTCCATAGACCCAAATGGAAAAGATTTTTTTATCAATTCACATCAGTATATGAAGAATCATCTTCGGGATATTTCAAATTTGAATATTATACCGTATCAGAAGTTAAAAGATAAAACTGATAAATTAGCCCCACAAATATACATATCTAACCCTGCCAGAATTGAAGAAGGCAAAACTGTTGTATATGCATCCTTACTAAAATTGGAAGGTTCTGTTATCGATGAAAGCGGAGTTCGCGAATTGAAAATAAATGATCGGGTTGTTAAGATGAAGGAAAATGGGCAATATGTGATGTATGTTCCGTTATCTATTGGCGATAATTATTTAAAGTTTGAAGCAATAGATATAAATGACAATGTAGCTATTAAAAAAATAAATATTATTCGTAAAGATACGGAAGGGCAAGATATTGATACGCTAACAAGTAAAAGTTATCTATTAGTTATTGGTATTAATAATTATCAAGCTTGGCCACAACTTAACAATGCCGTTAGGGATGCAAAAGAGATTTATAAAACGTTAACCGAACAATACGATTTTGATACAGCGTATGCGTATCTAATGATTGATTCAATGGCAACGAAAGAAAATATTGAAAAGAAAATCCGGTCATTAATACCATTGATATCTCAACAAGATAATTTATTAATCTATTATGCAGGTCACGGATATTTTGATCCTGTATTAAATGAAGGATATTGGATTCCGGTAGAAGCGGTTAACGAAAGCCAGTATATTTCAAATACTACCTTGTTGAAATATTTGTCTAATATAAATTCCAAACATACATTCTTAGTGGTAGATGCATGTTTTTCGGGTTCGCTATTTGCTAGTAGAAATAGAGGCTATGCTGACAATGTTGAAAAGTACAAGTCTAGATGGGGATTGGCCTCGGGAAGGTTAGAGACCGTCGCAGATGGCGCCTATGGTGCAAACAGTCCCTTTGCAACAAGCTTTATTGAATTTTTAGAAAACAACTCTAAAGATGAAGTTCCCGTTTCGGATGTTGTTCAATATGTAAAAGTAAATGTTTCCAATGTAACCAAGCAAACTCCTATAGGAAGTCCTCTGAGGGATATAGGTGATGAGGGAGGCGAGTATGTTTTCAAGAAAAAGAAAAAATAGAATGTTTTAATAAAAAATAGGGCATACGTAACATTTACGGATGCCCTATTTTTTATTTTATCTAGACATTAACTATATTTTAACCAAGCGAAAGACCGAATTTCGATACCCTCTCGCGCATTCTTCAGACTGGTGTGTATCATTCCGCAGTCTTTGACTACAATTAATGGATTTTTTTATAGTAAAAACGAATTTCGATTACGTTTAAATTTGTTTTTTTGTTATTTGGAATCTTAACGCAAATCTATCTACTTTGAGCAAGCCTTATGCGTGCAGCCTTCCATCTTAAGCCTTAATCAACTTGTGTATGTGAAATACGATTTCGTTTGGGATTTGTTTTTTGTTATTTGGAATTTTAACGAAAGTCTATCCTCTAAATCACTATCAAGCCCACCGCTTCTTGTTCGGTTTCCACTACCGTATAACTAGAGAATGCGTTAATATATTTTTGAATACCTATGTGTTGACCTTGCATGGTAATCAGCACAGGAACCTTTTTCTGTAATAGATCTTGTAAAACGCGAAGAATATTCCCTGTAGAAGCTTCTGAATCTAAGCTGTGTATATGCAAAACCAAGGGCTCGGACGATTGTAATACCCATTTAAGCGTCTGTTGGAATAAATAAATCTCCGATTTATTATCTGCTTCCATGACTTCGGCTGTGGGGTATTTTACCAAAATAGATTCAATCCACTTGGAGGAATGAAAAGCAACAGCATCATTTGTTAGAGTTAATTGTAGAAATATCATATCCAGATGTTAAAACTTTGGGTAATATCTGTTATTTTTGATAAAATACAATACAATTTATGGACATAGCATTTTTGTACGAAAGCTTTTTAGAACATCGTTCCGTTTGTACGGATACACGTAAAGTGAAAAAAGATGATTTGTTTTTTGCATTGAAAGGACCCAATTTTAATGGGAATATCTATGCAGAGAAAGCATTGGAGCTGGGTGCAAGCTTTGTTGTAGTGGATGAAGCAGCGGTTGTTAAAGACGATCGGTACATTCTTGTTGATGATGTGCTTACTGCATTACAACAATTAGCCAATTTACATCGTCGTACGCTTGGTATGCCGATACTGGCTATCACAGGTTCCAATGGTAAGACAACCACTAAGGAATTGGTAAATGCGGTCATGTCTAAAAAGTATAAAACCTATGCTACTAAAGGCAATTTGAACAATCATATTGGCATTCCACTGACCTTATTGGCGATGGATGAAAGTGTCGAGTTTGGTATTGTTGAAATGGGGGCAAACCATCAACGCGAAATTGCTTCCTATTGTGCTATTGTAGAACCGAATTATGGATTAATCAATAATGTTGGCAAAGCACACCTTGAAGGATTTGGTGGTTTCGAAGGTGTTAAAATTGGAAAAGGGGAGTTGTATCAATATTTATTTGATACAAACGGCTTGGCATTTATACATTCTAAAAACGAAGATTTAATGGAGATGTCTCCGTTTGAATCTCCGATTTTATATGGTCGCAACAGCGATTATTATAATGCGAAGTTTTTAAAGAGTGATCCGTTTGTAGCGCTTATTGCAGGAAATGAAGAGTTGGTTGAAACTAAATTAATTGGCGACTACAATTTTGATAATATTTTAGCAGCCCTATGTATTGGAAAATACTTTGGTGTGCCATCTATTGCAGCCAATCAAGCGATAGAAGAATACGATCCTACAAATAATCGATCTCAAATAATGAAGACCGATAAAAATGAATTGATTTTAGATTCATACAATGCAAATCCAACATCCATGCGTGCAGCTATTGAGAACTTTGCATCCATGCAAAAAGGGAATAAGGTACTTGTTTTAGGAGATATGTACGAACTTGGTACAGAGAGTGAACTCGAACATGCAACTATTGGAATTTTATTGAATGTATTAACCGATACAAAAAAAATACTGGTAGGTGAGCACATGAAAGCTGCATTTAAGGAATGTAGCGATGCGCACTATTTTGAAAACAAAGCAGATGCTGTTGACTACTTACAATCAAACCCAATTACAGACGCTACCATCTTATTGAAAGGTTCAAGAGGAATGGGTCTGGAAAGTTTAGTTCCATTGT
Source organism: uncultured Cytophaga sp. (assembly GCF_937863595.1). Classification (GTDB taxonomy): domain Bacteria; phylum Bacteroidota; class Bacteroidia; order Cytophagales; family Cytophagaceae; genus Cytophaga. The sequence goes on along the minus strand of NZ_CALMGQ010000155.1, from coordinate 10,257 downwards.
TATAAAAGTAACTGCTGTTGGTCTGCTGAATGAAGCTTTCTTAGTTGGAGCAAGTATTCGCTTGTGAATTCAATTTAACTATAATAATACAATACATTCACGTAGAATCTAGAAAAAGAGCGAGTCATCTTAACTCGTTTAATCATCTTTAATAATACGTTATAAATAACGCATATGAAAAAGAAAATTATTATCGGATTGGTTATTCTATTGGTAGGGATACAATTGATACGAGTAGATAAAACAAATCCGCCTATCGATTCCAATAAAGATTTTGTAAGCCTCGTTAAGCCACCTGTTGAAATTGGTTCCTTATTAAAAACGGCTTGCTACGATTGTCATTCGAACGAAACAAGCTATCCTTGGTATTTTGATGTAGCTCCTATTTCGTGGTGGGCTAAAGATCATGTTAATGATGGACGCAAGCATTTGAATTTTTCTATTTGGGGAGACTACAAAGAAGAACGTAAAGCACACAAATTGGATGAAATGCTAGGAGAAGTAAATGAGGGTGAAATGCCTTTGTCTTCCTATACACTCGTGCATACAGAAGCTAAATTAACACTTGAGCAAAAAGAAGCTTTGGTAGCTTGGTTGAGAACGATGAAATGATTTAATTGATATGTATCAAAAAAATAATCCCAAAAAATAAAATGCACTACCTCCTAAATTCGCTTGGTGTAAATCCAGATGTTTTTTTGAAATATTTTGAAAAGTACGATTGATCCGAAAAGTTTAATTGGAAAGCAATCTCTTGAACAGTTAATTCAGTATGGGTTAATAAACGCTTTATTTCAAGTATCATACGGTCATTTATAAAGTCAGTAGAGGTGCGGCCTGTATATTCTTTTACAGTTTCACTTAAATGATTGGCGGATACCTGAAGCATCTCTGCATATTCTTTGACGCCAATATTTTCGGTACATTTTTCTTCAATCAATTGTTTAAACCGTTTGATTAAGATATGCCCTTTTTTTAATTGTGTACCCTCTGTTTGTGGATACAATCGTTTGCAATAAATAAGCAGCAAATCTAACAAGGCATGCACAGCTTCTTGGCTGTCAAGCGCATTGGATTGTACTTCAATTAAGGTCTTTTTAAATAACGTTTCAATCTCTACAATACTGTCTTGTTGACTTAAATAAAGTGGAGAATTGTTATACTTCAATGAATAGAAAAAAGGAAATTCAAATAATTTATACGGATCCGTTTTGTTTGAAAGATAAAACCCTGAGCTAAATAAAAATATATAGCCTTGTATGTCTTCAGAGAATTCGATTTCATGGATTTGACCGGGCGATAGAAAGAAAACGGTATTGGGTTTGATTTTATACTCTTGCAGATCGATTGTATACGTTCCGCTACCAATGGATATATACAGAATTTCGTAGAAATCATCATGACGATGTGGATACGAAACATTAAAGTCACGATCTTTATTAAATACTTCAACATGATACAATGTTTCTGCATGGGTCTTCTTTGCAAAAGTATTTATTGAGTATACAGGAATATTTTTCGTGACTTTTTTCATCCAAACTATTTCATAAAATCATAGGTGAAATCTTCAGGTGGTGCATGATTTTCTTTGATAACGAGCGGACTAACCCAACGTAACAAATTTAAAATGGAACCTGCTTTGTCATTCGTTCCTGATAAGCGCGTACCACCAAAGGGCTGCTGGTTTACAACTGCGCCCGTGGGCTTGTCATTGATATAGAAATTACCTGCACTGTAATACAAAGCTTTTTTTACTTCTTCAATAATGCTAGACTTGTTTGCAAAAATACTTCCCGTTAAGGCATAATTGGTAGAGCTATCTATCAGATGCAATACCTGTTTCCATTCACTGTCGTCATATACATAGATGGTTAAAACGGGGCCAAAGATTTCTTCTTTCAAAGACTTATAATTTGGGTTGCTGGTAACAATAATGGTAGGGTCTATAAAATAGCCTACTGATTTATTGTATGTGCCACCTGCAATAATTTCAGTTTCTGAATCTGATTTAGCATGTTCGATGTAGGATACTATTTTATCAAACGATTTCTCATCAATTACCGCATTAACAAAATTTGAAAAATCTTCAACGGAGCCTATTTTTATTTCCTTTGTCATGGAAGTGATTTTTTCTTTCACTTCATTCCAAATACTTCTTGGGATAAAAGCTCTTGATGCAGCAGAACATTTTTGTCCTTGGTATTCAAAGGATCCTCGTACGATTGCTACAGATAATGCTTGTATATTGCAGTCGGCATGTGCGAGTATAAAATCTTTACCACCAGTTTCACCAACAATGCGCGGGAAATTTTGATAGATGTCTATGTTTTGATAAATCGTACAGGATAAGTTTTTAAAGACCTGTGTACTGCCTGTAAAGTGAAGCCCTGCAAATTGTCTGTGTTGAAATATGATATCGCCTGTTATTGGTCCATCGGTATAGATTAAATTGATAACACCATTGGGTAAACCTGCTTCCATTAATATTTTCATTAATAAATGGGCAGAATAGATTTGAGCATAGGCGGGTTTCCATACTACGGTGTTGCCCATCAATGCGGGCGCGCAAGGTAAGTTGCCTGCAATTGCTGTAAAGTTAAATGGAGTCAATGCAAAAATAAATCCTTCCAACGGGCGATAAATCATTTTATTGCTGACGCCTTGAGGAGAATGGGGTTGTATGGTTTCTATTTGATTCGCAAAGGATACATTCAATCGTAGAAAATCAATCAGTTCACATGCTGCGTCAATCTCTGCTTGATACACATTTTTAGATTGGCACAACATAGTAGCAGCATTTAATTCTGCGCGATATGTTGTCGCAATCAGATCTGCAGCTTTCAGAAAAACGGCAGCACGTTCTGCTAAGGTCTTAGACATCCAACTATTCTTTGCATGCAACGCTGCTGCAATTGCCTCTGATACATGTGAGCCGTTTCCTTCACAAAAATGTCCAAGGATGTGTGCATGTTCGTGAGGAGGCGATATGCGTTTATGAGTATCTGTAAAAACTTCTTTTCCATGAATAATCATCGGAAGTAACATTTCCTTTGATTTTAAGTTTTTCAACGCAGCTTTAATCTCTGTGCGTTCTTTTGTATGAATGGCATAACTTAATATGGGCTCATTTATATAAATAGGTACTTCATTCATGTTTCAGATGTATTAAAGAGTATTCGAAAGTAGGACTAAAATATGTGCTCAAATAGTTTTTATTAATGCCATTTATAAAATTTCCTTGAGTTCAATCAAATTTGAAATTTCATATTGTATCTCTTCTGAATGTGTTTTTTTATCGGGATTGTAAAACACATTTCCCATCCCCATTTTTTTTGCGCCGAGTACATCTGCAAAAATATCATCCCCTATCATAATGCTTGTTTCTGCTTTACTATTCGTTGTTGAAAGTGCATAATCAAATATTTCCGGTTCTGGTTTTTTAAAACCTGTATGGTCTGCATGAATCAGCGATTCAAAAAACTTTTCCAATCCAGAATATTTCATTTTTACATATTGGGTTTCAGAAAACCCGTTGGTAATAATATGTAAGGCATAGTCTTTTGATTTTAAATATTCTAAAATCTCAAAAGTATTTACATGTACATGTGGTTTGGTTGGGCAGAGTTCTATAAAATGAGTGTCAAGTTTTATAGGTACCTTACTATTTTCTATGCCTAGTACTGTAAATGTTCTGGGGAAACGTTCTGTCCGAAGTTGTTCTTTTGTAATTTCGTTACGATGAAATCCAGCCCACATGGTATCGTTTATAAACCGATACGTTGTTTGAAAATCTGCGATGCTAAATCCAAATTGTTCTAATTCATACAGATGGTATAATTCATGTAATGTCTCTGCACAATTCTTGTCAAAATCCCATAAGGTATGATCTAAGTCAAAAAAAACGCTTTTATAGTGTTGCATATTAAACAGGTATTTTTAATCGCTCAACAACGATATTATTTACTAAATGGCTTTCTACTATTTCTGCCACATCCGACAACTCAACCTTACCATAAAATATCCCTTCAGGGTATACAACCAATGCAGGACCATACGTGCAAACGTCAATACAACCTGCCCGTTGGGCTCTAATTTCTATTGAGAGCTTTCTGTCTTTTATTTCTTTTTTAAAGGCTTCCACTAATGCCATGCCACGACCTTCGCCACAACACTCTTTGCCATCTGGTCGTTGATTGGTACAAATAAAAACATGCTTTTTAAATTTCATCGGATCAATTATTTTTATGGAATAGGAGGAGAATCGATTGCTAATTTTTATAAAAAATTTTATTAACCCGTATCGAATTACAAATCTGGTACTTTATATATTTTTTTTCGAATATGTTGTTTACGTATAGCTAACTCATTGTTTGCATATAAGGTTCTGTATTCTAACAAATCTTTATACAATAGGGGTTCTTTGCCAAATATTTTGAAAATATGTTTAATTATATCTACATAGGTTTCATTGATATAATAATAAACCCATTGATCTAATTTTCGATACTTTAATAAACCAATGCTTTTCAAGATACCTAAATGTCTGGAAGTTTTTGTTTGTGTAAAATCTAAAATCAACTCCAAATCTGAAATACACATTTCTTCGTTTACTAAAATAAGGTTTAGTATGCGAAGACGAGATTCGTCGCTTAAGGATTTTAAAATTTCAGAACCCTTTTGAATATCAACTGTTTTTAATTGAATCATGTATATTTGCTCTATCAAATATACGGATTTGGACATTGGTATATACCTAAATTGAACAATAAATTGCTATAAATTGTGTTGTATTCTAGTATTGATGGTGCTAATTTTTTAACTTGTGAAGCTAATCGAGAAACTTATTTTGAAAAAATATTTATTTATTGGGATTATTTCTGTCTTCCTTGGATTATTGTTCGGGATTGCTGCGCAAGCCCAATCTCCAAGAAAAATTATACAATTTTCTGGTTTGATTGTATCTGGTGATAGTGCATTTGGAACACCCGGTGTGTATGTTTTTGTCCCTAAAGAGGGGAGAGGAACTGTGTCAAATGCTATTGGATATTTTTCAATGGCTGCTCTTACAGGTGACAGTATTGTTATAAAATCGATTGGTTATAAAGAAAAGTTTTTTGTTATACCCTATACCTTTGAGGATAAAATCTCTGTTATTATTGAGATAATGGAAGATACCTTGTATATGCCGATTGTAGAAATTACACCTTGGCCTACGGAAAGACTGTTTAAGGAAGCATTTGTTGCCTTAAAATTGCCTGAACAAGATCTTAAGAACATGAATCACAACTTGAATGATCAAGTATTAAAGCGTATGATGTATAATTTAGGTGCAGATGGAAACATGAATTCTAGATATTATTTACAACAACAAACACTATCTGTAGAAAATCAATATTTTGCACCTACATTAACATTGTTGAATCCTTTTGCTTGGAAGAATTTTATCGATGGTGTGAAGCGAGGAGATTTGAAAAAAACATATCCAAATCAAGTTACTCCAGAGAGCGAGTAATATCAGTATTAAGTAGGAATACTTTTGTTTGGAAATGGTTGGTCAAAAAGACACAAGCATGGCAAAATTGAGAAACTCTAGATAGTCAAAAAGAATTATTTATACTTGTTTGTTTATTTCGATAAAAATAATCTACCTTTGAATTATGAAAACACAATTAATTACATCTTCAGTCCTTTCTGTTGTCGCATTACATGCGAATGAGCGGGCTGTATAGGTAATTAATCAAAACCATATATTGAAAGTCTCGCTGAAAAGTGGGACTTTTTTTATTTATACCAATTTGTATTTTATGCAACAATTAACCATTTCATGTAATTCGATATCTTCTTCTACACTCGTGCTAGTGGTAGTCGCAGCAGTCTATTGTCGAGTCTGGGTGGTTTAATATATCGTATGTTACGAAATTATTTAAAGGCCTCCCGTTTTACGAGAGGCCTTTTTTATTGTCTAAAATCAATTTAATCTATATGAAAACAACAATCAGAACAACCGAAACTCTTTTCGCAGATCGTGTACTACATGTACCTCAATCATTCATTCGTGAAATTTTAAAAGTAGCATCCAATCCTGATATTATTTCTTTTGCAGGCGGATTGCCAAATCCATCGCTGTTTCCAATAAAAGAATTAGAAGATGCTGCAACCTACGTGTTTCAACATCAGGGGATGCAAGCGCTACAATATACGTCAACAGAGGGCTACTATCCCTTGCGTGAATTTATTTCTCAGAGATATCGACAGCGTTATGGATTAAAAATTCCGCCCGAACAGATATTGATTACAAATGGATCTCAACAAGCCTTAGACTTAATTGGTAAGATCTTTATCAATCCGGGTGATCATGTATTGTTAGAACGACCAACATATCTTGGTGCATTGCAATGTTTATCTATGTTTCAACCCAAATTTCATGAAGTTGAATTAAATGCCGATGGTCTTGATATAGATAATTTGGAAAATAAATTGTGGGCTCAATCCATGAAGCTATTTTATTGTATTCCGAATTTTCAAAACCCTACAGGTACACGTTATACAAAAGAAATTCGAGAGAAAATGGTTGAAGTTATGAGTAGATATAATACTTTTATTATTGAAGATGATCCCTACGGAGATATTTTCTTTGATGGCGAAGATCTTGAACCTTTATATTCTTATATGCCAGAGAAAACAATTTTGTTGGGTTCCTTTTCTAAAAGCATAGCGCCTGGTTTACGCTTGGGCTGGATGGTTGCTAATCCGGAGGTTATTCAGAAAGCAACAATTATGAAACAAGCATCCGACTTACATTCTGGAAATTTAACACAATATATATTACATCGGTTTTTAACAACACATTCATTGGATGCACATCTAAAGAAGATACGAGATAATTATCGTTTTCAACGAGATACGATGATGAGTTGCTTGAAATACTATTTTCCTGCTACGATTACATATACAATTCCACAAGGAGGGATGTTTGCATGGGTAACACTTCCTGCAGAAATTACAGCGCGGGAATTGTTAGCAAAAGCTTTGGAACAACAGATTATTTTTGTTCCAGGGGATTCGTTTTATGCTACGAATCCAGATAGCCAAACCATCCGATTAAATTATTCGAATGTAGATGAAGCAACAATGCGCAAAGCTATGAATGTATTAGGTGGAATTGTTACTAGTATGTGCAATCAACCGTACTAATCGGATGGTTTTCAACGGATTTTCATATAAACATAATTTACTACTATGTAATAAATTATGTTTAAATGTAGAATAATATTAATAGTATAATCCTAAAAAAAACGTTTATAGTTAAATTTTAATTATATTTGAATAATTATATTTAATATCCGTATAATATAATTATTAGAATTTAAGATACATTTCAACTGTATTTTAAAAAAATCAATCCTATTTCATTTCTTAATTCTATCCGAAATATGAAAAATGTCTTTGCTCCATTTATTCAATATAGTTCTGCTATTGAAATAACCCATATGAATAAAAAAGTATTTCATTCTTTGTTAAAGGCTTTCATTTCTAAAGCAATAATTTTGTTTGTTTTGTTTATTGCGATTATATCTGTACATGCACAAACAGGTGTAGGAGATAATTTCAATCAAAACAAATTGTCATGTAAGTGGATTGGGAACTCAAATTATGGACTAACGAATACCAACTCCGAGTTAAAAGTTGTAGCTACAAATGCCGGTTCCGGATATAATAATTTTGAATTGGATTTTTCTTCCATAAATGTATCTACAAATCCCATTGTAAGTGTTAAAATTAAATCCACCAATGCCTTTACCATGCGTATCGATTTGGTAGATATCAATGGAAAGTTTACCAATTCTGCACCAGTTACAAAAGCAGTTTCAAATTCAGGTGCATACACTATATTTACATTTGATTTTACAGGAAAATTTAGTCAGTCAAGTCCGTCTAATTCAACGGTAGATGCCACAAAAATTACTGGACTGACTTTATTTTTTAATGCAGGTGGTTCTGGTTATAATGGAACTGTTTATATGGATGACCTACAAATTGGTACCGGTGGTGCAACGGATGGAGGGGGTAGTTTATGTCCCTTACCGATTAATTATGCAATTCGTTTAAATCAAATTGGTTTTTATACAGATCTTGAAAAAATCGCAATCGTTGCTGGTAATCCTGCAGCAGGTAGTTTCTTTGTGAAGTCATTAGATTTAGCAACAACATATTTTACGGGTACATTGGGCGCAACAGCTACATGGAGTTTTTCGAATGAACAAGTACGTGCTGCAGACTTTTCTAATTTTAAAACGCCAGGTACGTATGTATTGGATGTTCCAGGGGTTGGATATTCGCCTCCATTTAAAATAGACGATGATGTATTTAACGTGTTATCTAAAACAGTATTAAAAGGGTTTTATTTAAAACGTGCATCGACACCTATTACGGCACAATATGCAGGTATTTATGCACGAGCAGCTGGTCACCCAGACAATGCGGTAAAAATTCACGCTTCCGCTGCTAGTCCTGGAAGACCTGAAGGGACAGTTGTTTCATCACCTAAAGGATGGTACGATGCGGGTGATTATGGTTGCTATGTTGTAAATTCAGGTATTGCTACATTTACCTTACTATCTTCTTACGAACATTTTAAATCGTATTACGATACGCTTGCACTAAATATTCCTGAGAGTGGAAATGGTACACCAGATATTTTAAATGAAATTAAATGGAATTTAGATTGGATGTTAACCATGCAAGATCCATACGACGGTGGGGTATATCATAAAAAAACAACAGCTAATTTTGATGGATTTGAAATGCCAAGTGCCGATCAAGCACAACGCTTTTTAATTGGTAAAGGAAGTGCTGCAACATTTGATTTTGCAGCCGTAATGGCAGTTGCCTATCGTACATTTTTACCTTACAATCCAACATATGCAAATGCGTGTTTGGCTGCGGCTAAGAGTGCTTATATATGGGGAATTGCCAATCCCAATGTTGCGTTCTCAAACCCAGGCGGGGTGTCAACAGGAGAATACGGTGATGCTACATTAGGAGATGAAAAAGAATGGGCAGCCACGGAATTATATATTTCTACAAAAGACAATGCCTATTATGTGAATAGTTTTAAAAATGCAAATACGTACAATATTCCAGCTTGGCCTGAGGTAAATACCTTAGGCTTGATGTCTTTAGTTCATCATAGAGCGAACTTAACTGCAGTAGGATTTTCTGATACAACTGCGATTAAGAATAAGTTGTTTGCTATTGCGAATCAAGTACGCACTCATAAAACCACTGCTTCTGCATATAAGACAGGGATGGGGACGTTTGGAAATGGGGATTTTGTTTGGGGAAGTAATTCATCCGCATTAAATGAAAGTATGATATGTATGGCATCTTATTTAGCCACAAATGATATTACGTATATAAATACTGCTATATCTGGATTGGATTACGTGTTGGGAAGAAACGCAACAACGTATTGTTTTGTTTCAGGTCTTGGAAGCAAGCCCGTAATGAATCCACACGATCGCATCTCTTCCTCAGATGGCATTGTTGCACCCGTTCCTGGTTGGATTGCGGGTGGTCCCAATAAGGCTGCTCTCGGAGATTGTGGTTCTTCGGCATATCCATCAACCTACATTGCAGCTTCATTTGTAGATAGTGAATGCAGTTATTCTACCAATGAAATTGCAATCAATTGGAATGCGCCATTGGTTTTTGTGGGTATTGGACTTCAAAAAATTGTTGCACCAATTATTGGTCCTGCAATGCTTGTTTCACAAGGTGCTACCAATTATATCACAAATAATACTCCAGAGGTCGATTTAGGAACTGCAATAATAAATACTGCTGTAAGTCCCGCAACTACGATTACAATTAAAAATACGGGTACTGCTTTGTTAAGTGTTTCATCCATCACTACGAGTGCCGGTTTTGTGCTGAGTGCATTATCACCAGCGAGCCCGATTGCTATTGGAGCTTCATCTACGTTTACGATAACCGCTACACCAACAATTGTTGGTGCAAATACAGGCACGATTACGATTAATAGCAACGATGCAACGTCCATCTTTAAATTAAATGTAACAGTTACAGGCACACCTGTTCCGAAACCTGTTATGCTTGTTTCACAAGGCGCTACCAATTATACAACGAATAATACTCCGGCACTTAATCTAGGTACGGCAATCATTAATAATACTGCGACCCCTACAACGACTATCACGATTAAAAATACAGGTGACGCAGCCTTAGTTGTTTCGT
>NZ_CALMGQ010000154.1 GCF_937863595.1 uncultured Cytophaga sp. | reverse complement strand
CAGGTGGTTCTGTAACACTTTCTTCAACAGGAGGAACAGGATATGTATGGAAAAATGGCGGTTCAACAGTTGGTTCAAGCGCTACTTACCTAGCAGAAGCTGCTGGTTCATATACAGTGGAGGTAACAAATGCAACGAATTGCAAGGCGACTTCTACAGCAACAGTGGTTACTATAAACGCAGCACCTTCAGCACCAGTAGTAACAGCAACAGCAAGCTATTGTCAGAATGCTACAGCAACACAATTAACAGCAACAGGCTCTAACTTGAAATGGTATGCACAAGCAACAGGTGGTACAGGAGTTTCAACAGCACCGATACCTGCAACAACGGCAACAGGAACAACCAACTATTATGTATCACAGACAAACGGTTGTGAAAGTGCACGTGCTATGATTGCAGTAACAATTAATGCATCACCGCTTGCTGTTATTACGGCAAGTAGTTCAACGACAATACCCGTAGGAGGAAGCGTAGTTTTAAATGCAAATTCTGGTTCAGGTTTAGGTTATGTTTGGTATAAAGGAAGTGACCAAGTAGGTACAGCCATAAGTTATACAGCTACGGAAGTTGGCATATATACGGTAGAGGTAACAAATGGGTCAAATTGTGTAACTACATCTGCAGGAACAAATGTGAATGTTAATACGAATCAACCATCTATCATAACAATAATTTCTCCGACAGCAAGTACGATTACGGGTACAATCACGATTGCAGTGAATGTTTCTGATCCCGATGGAAGCATTACACGCGTGGAATACTTGGATGGACCGAATGTAATTGGAACAAGCACTTCAGAGCCGTATAGTTTTGATTGGAATAACCCAAGTCTAGGGGATCATGTGATTACGGTTCGAGTTACAGATAGTAATGGAGGGATCACCACTTCTGCTCCTGTAAAAGTAAGTTCTGGATCCACTTCTACGGGAGTTAATAATTCTCATTCAATAGATGCACGTGTATATCCAAACCCAACAAATTCGGATGTATATATTGAAACAGCACTTGATTTATCGGATGCAAGTATTAAGTTGATTGATGTATTGGGTAATGAATATAACCCATCGTGGTATGTGAATGGATTGGGTGCGCAAATGGATATGAGTTCGTTCGCTCCTGGAACATATATACTTATGATAAAAAAATCAGATTCATTATTAAGATTGAAGATTACTGTAATGAAATAGATTGTATTTTTTCCTTAATTAAAGGTCCTTGGCAAAATTTGTCAGGGACCTTTCTTTATACGAATAAGTGTTGGACTTTCAAATGATATAGAGCAGCTAAAATAGACTTTTATTGAGGAACCTGCAGTTTCTTTTATATGTTGTAGTTCAAATTAAACAGAATCTTTATGAATTTTGAATCTTATTTAAGCTATTTCGAAGCCATATTAAATAATCCAACACCTCCTGCCCCTTTTGATAATCCTGATTATTTTAATTATGCCAAACTAAATTGGTCCAGAACGAGTCGTTGGCTAAAACATGGGGCGCTTAACCAAGGTATTAAAGATGCAGTTGCGTCTATACAAAAGAAACAACATTGGATTATTATTACTGAACCCTGGTGTGGAGATGCAGCGCATGTTGTTCCATTTTTACATATGATTGCTGCATTAAATCCATTGATTTCTGTAGATATTGAATTGCGAGATTCGGAGCCACATCGGATTAATGATTATTTAACCAATGGCGGAAAGTCAATTCCTAAATTAATTATTCAGGATGAATTAGGGAAAGACCTAGCTACATGGGGGCCTAGACCAGCAGCTTGCCAGGTTTTTTATGATACATTAAAAGAAAAAGATGCCGACTTTGAAACCATAAAAATTGAACTACAAAAATGGTATAATCACGATGAAGGAAAAGAGATAATGAAAGAGATTGGAGCGTTATTGAAATAACTCCAATAATTAAAATAAAAGATGTCTGTTGATTTTTAATCAGCTGACATCTTTTTTATTTCATGGAGTAGATATTTTTTATTATAACAGCTTTTTAATTCAAATAATAATTTAAATTGTACCTCTTTAAGAGGAATTGCGTATTTTTTAGAATGATCGATTATTTTGACAAACATAAATTTCGTAACAATTGAAAGAATATCTTAATAAGAAACAGTTTCGTGTTCAGTTTATACTGGTTAGTACATTTTTGCTAATAAGCTGTTTAACTGCTTTTTTATTTCAGAAAAAGGATACGATAGATTTATTAGATTCTCCAGAATATACAATTGAAGCTTTTTCAGATGTTTGGGATGGAGGCCATTCACAAGCTGAAATTCTATCCAGAACGAAGGATGAAATAACATACACATCTATTCTGCAGGAAGGGATGATGTTTCCTTATGCAGGTATTCAAATAAGGAAAGCGGACAGTACTTTTTTTAGTTTAGAATCGTATTCATTAGTTGCGGAAATTTTTACCAATAAACAAGAGCGTTTGCCCATTCGCATTTACAGTTTCAAAGGAGGAATAAGTGATTCAACGAGAAGAAATTTTTTTCCATTGTATCATAGTATATATAAAGTAGGAAAAGGTGAAAATAATCTAAAAATTGACTTTGATGATTTTACCACCATACCCGAATGGTGGTATACGAATAATAATAAGACGGAATCAGATATACATTCGTGGGATAAAGACTCCGTTGGTTACATATCTATTTTTAGTGATGCGGGATTTCAAATTCAAGACGAAAGAACGTTTAAAATTACCAAATTATTATTGGTTGGTGATTACAGTCGTTTATATGGGATAATAGCAATTTTTGTCAGCTCTGTGTTGTTTTTGTTCTTGAGTATCCATTTTATGTTGTATCAGAAACAGAAAAGAATACAGTTAACCTTAAAATATTCAGATGATTTTTATTTTGAACCGAAGCCTGAAGATTTTAAAAGTCAGATTCATGCATTTATATCGGAGCATTATTCAAACAGCGAGTTAAAGGCAATAGATCTTGCCAATCAGTTAAAAGTGCCTGAGTATAAAATAGGGGAGATATTAAAAGATAATGTAGGAATGACCTTTAAAGCTTTTTTAAATCATACACGGATTGAAGCAGCGAAACAGTATCTCAAAAATTCTTCCTATTCGATATCCGAAATAGCCTATAAAACAGGTTTTAATTCGCCATCGAGTTTTAATCGAGTTTTTAAGGAAATTGTTAATCAGGCCCCCGGAGAATTTAAAAATTAGCCTATTTTTAAGAATTGTGAACCTTTTTTCGAGTTTGATAAAGCCGTTTAGGCAAATTGCAAAGCCAAATTTTGAAACTGAAAAGTCGAGGAATTAGGTTTTAGATAGCTTGCAGGGCAATCTAAACCATATTCAAGATGAAAAAGATAAAACGAATATTTACTCTATTAGTCATATTTCAAGCTGTCATTGCTTGTAGATCATCGGATGAACCTCACCCCGCTGCTCCCAAAAAAGTGATTGTTGAGTTAAAACAATCGAATGTAGATTTGGGTACACATAAGCTGGCAGCATTTTCTATGATTAGAAATTCAAAGTATTTAGTAGTTTTTGAAGCAGGATTAGGGGATGACCATTCTATTTGGAATACCAACAACGTTGCATTAAAAATAGCGGATAGCATTGATATTGTTACTTATGACAGAGCGAGTCATGGACAATCGCAACGTGGGCCTGATCCTAGAGATATCAATCGTTTGCAAAGTGAATTAACTTACATCGTTGATGTTTTCGCAAAGGGGCGAAAAGTAGTATTGATTGGACATTCCTTAGGTGGTTTTATTATAAAAGATTGGGCTATTAAAAATCCAACCAGGATTGCAGGTTTATTGTTTGTTGACCCTTCAGTTGCAGTTTTGGGTTCGACTATGACTCAAGCAGACCAAGATGCGTTTTACAATTCTTGGGTGGCTTCTAATGGGCTTACAAATGGATGTACATTAGAAGCCAAAGAATTGAAAAACGATGTTGAATATATGGCAACATCGGGGAATTTGCCGAATGTGCCGGTAATCGTATTGACATGCTTGAAACTCGATGGAACATACACAGCGGACGACCAACAAGCACATTTCAATTATCAGGCTTCTTTGGGGATTGGTGTAAGTGATTTTACGCAAGTTGCTTGTCCAAATTCAGGACATATGATGATGATAGACGACCCTAAAACACTGATTGAGTATATTCAGGTGTTACTTGCTAAACTTGACTGAAACTAATAGTAATGTACTCTAAAGAGTTTATGTCCTAAATAAGATTTATAAAAATATAGGATGGAAGGATATTTTGAAAACATATTTTAGCTAATTGATTTCTATAATTCTATACAATCAATTAGCTAAAATAACTATCTTATTTCGGATTATCCGCCCATACACTAGTCTCTGCCCACGCATCAAAATCTTTTTTCAATACATCAATTTTTGATGTAGCACCTTTCAAAGCCGCTGCGCCTAATAACAATCGTAATGGTGGTTCTTTTGATTCTACTACTTTTACGATGGCTTGTGCCGCACGATCTGGGTCACCTGGTTGATTGCCGCTGTAGCCACGGATAAATGATTTATTCGCGCCAGCACTTTCAGAATAATCATCAATAATAATTTTACCATTTTCTGCTGAACGTCCTGCCCAATCGGTACGGAAACCACTTGGCTCAATCAATGTTACATGTATACCAAGATGTGCTACTTCTTTTGAGAGCGATTCCGACAAACCTTCTACCGCAAATTTACTAGCATTGTAGTATCCCAATGCAGGGAACGCAACCAAACCACCAATAGATGAAATATTGATGATGTGTCCACTGCGTTGCTTGCGCATGATTGGCAATACGGCTTTTGTCATGTTTGCCAAGCCGAAGAAATTTATTTCAAACATCTTACGAGTAGCTTCGTCTTCGCTTTCTTCTACGGCAGCAAAGTAGCCGATACCTGCATTGTTTACCAATACATCAATGCGACCAAAATGTGCAATTGTATCCGATACTGCTTTTGTGATTTGATCGGCTTTTGTAACGTCTAAAGATATTGCAAGTGCAATTTTTTCATTGCCATTTATTAGGTCTTCAATATCTTTTGTATTGCGAGCCGTTACCACAACACGCTGACCAATTTTTAATAAGTGGCTTGCCAACGCACGACCAAAGCCTGTTGAGCAACCTGTAATGAACCAAACCTTTTCCATAATGTTTTTTTTAATTTGTGTGAGTCATTAAAGTAGAAGACGAATATTATCCAAGTTTTGATTTCTAATACTTTAAGCCTTATGTTAGCTCTAATTGAGTTGCTATTTTTTATAATAGCAAGGAATCTATACGATGTGCTTGTACAGAATGATCTTTTGTAGACCAAGAAAAAACCGTAAATCGGCCGTCTTGCGATGCTACTAAGGCAATTGCCTTGGGTTGATCTTGTACAAATTGTGCAGCAGATAAGTGTCTCGTACCGCCTGTTTTTGAAGGAGATACAACCGTTGGGTTATTATCTTTAATCGGCTCTGTTTCTATTAAGGTTTCAATAATAGGTCGACCCGCACGTTGAACTATTTTTTCTCCGAAAGCTAATAATTTATATTCATCATTGATTATGGTTGCACCATCAATAGCGGTAAGCCCAGCAATAATATCTACTTCTTTGGATAAAAAAACTTGCCAATTTTCAATGGAATTGTCAATGGTATTTTGTTTCATTAAATCTGCGAGTCCCGAAAATGTGGGTTTAATTGCATAATGTAGCGGGTGACTGATGGACTCTCTCCATTCCTTGCTGTCAGACGGCACCATTAGAAGCGTACCTCCTCGTTTGTGCGCGCGCATGGATACTGCAAGTTGCAACAATACATTAATGGAATTATCTGTTGTGGAGTCTGGCGCGAAATTAATTAGTGACGAAACGATTTGCGGACAAGATCCATTCGTAGAGTTCAGTTCGTCTACGATTTTAATTTCATCACCTGCTAAAACAGCAATGTTAGAAAATTTTCCAAAGCCATCTACACGTCGGTTTTTAATTACAACTTGACCTGCTTCTGAAATATCCAATACAAAACAATAGTTAGGAATTGTTAAGGTTGCTCCCCAAACATATAAATCATTATCTTGTTGCCATACACATAAGTGTATGCCTGCGCGTTCGTATCCTGCAGATATTTTTGTTAGTGCTGTTGGTGTAAAGGGAACGTGTTGAGCAAACTGAATGTGATTGGTGGATTGTTCGGGAGAAAGAAATGCTAAGGATATTCTCGGAGAACGGCCTTCTTCTTGTCGCAAACTTGTCCAGAAACCAACATCTATAAACGATTCAATCTGACTTGCATTGGGTACTGCGGCTAAATTTTCTTCGCCTAGGTTTGTAGCCGTCGCTACATGATTCGAAAAAATTGCTTCAATTGTTTCTGCAACTACATTCGCTGCTTTGTAGGTTGATACACTTTTCATTAATTACTTAAAATAGAATCAGTTGATGGTAGCACTAAGGTACGAAATATTCAATTTTAAGTTTTATCACAGCAAAAGATATTTCGTATCCACCTAAGAACATAAAAAAAGCCCAAAAAGTTTTACTGTTTTTTGGGCTTTGAAAATAAATAAAATTTAGTGGGATGTGTATAAAATGAATACGTTATTCTAAGGATGCCCGTTTCAATCGCAATGCATTTGCAATTACTGACACAGAACTTAAACTCATCGCTGCTGCAGCAATCATAGGAGAAAGTAAAATTCCAAAGAAAGGAAACAATAACCCTGCTGCTATCGGAACCCCTAATGTATTGTAAATAAAAGCAAAGAATAGATTCTCTTTAATGTTTTTCATTACGGCATGACTTAAGTTTTTTGCTTTCACGATTCCTTGTAAGTCGCCTTTAACCAATGTAATTGCAGCACTTTCTATGGCAACATCTGTGCCTGTACCCATGGCTATACCTACGTTTGATTGTGCTAAGGCAGGAGAATCATTTATCCCATCACCCGCCATGGCAACAATTTTCCCCTTGGCTTGTAATTCTTTAATCATCTTCAATTTATCTTCAGGTAAACAACCGGCTCTATAATCAGTAAGATTAAGTTTGTCTGCTACAGCCTTAGCCGTATTTTCGTTATCGCCTGTCATCATAATCACCTCAATGCCTTTTTCTATAAGTGCTTGTATGGCTTTTTTGCTTGATTCTTTAATAGCATCAGCAATTGTTACATAGCCAACAACTGTATTTTCAATGGCAATGAATGAAACGGTCTTGCCTAATTTTTGCTCTGAAATAATTTTATCATTTAATTCGGATGGAATGTTCGCATTAATATGTTCCATTAGTTTTGAATTTCCCAAAGCAACTTTTTTAGTGTCTACCGTTCCAATAACACCTTTACCTGTTATGCTTTCAAAATCTTTAACATCCTTCAAGGGGCTGTTTTTTCCTTTTGCATAGTTTGTGATAGCAGTCGCCAAGGGATGTTCACTGTGTTGATTGATAGAGGCAATTTTTGTCAATAGGTCATCTTCTGAATTTCCTTGCATCGCAAAGACTGTATCCACGGACGGTTTCCCTTCTGTTAAAGTACCAGTTTTATCTGTGATCAACACATTGACTTTATCCATCGTTTCTAAAGCTTCTGCATTCTTAATGAGTATGCCCGCCTGAGCACCCTTACCTACACCAACCATAATGGACATAGGTGTTGCTAATCCCAAAGCGCAAGGGCATGCAATAATCAATACAGCAATTGCATTTACGAATCCGTACATGTATGCGGGTTCTGGCCCCCAAATGGCCCATATACCAAATGTGGTTAAAGATACTAACACTACAATTGGTACGAAGTATTTAGCTACAACATCCGCTAGCTTTTGAATTGGTGCTCTTGAACGACTCGCAGTATTAACCATTTGTATAATTTGCGACAGCAATGTATCTGCACCAACTTTTTGTGCTTCCATCAAAAAAGATTTCAAGCCATTTATTGTTCCAGAACTTACTGCATCTCCTGCATGCTTATCAACAGGCATGGGCTCTCCTGTAATCATCGATTCATCGATGTTACTATCACCCTCTTTTATAATTCCATCTACAGGTATTTTTGAGCCTGGTTTTACACGCAAGAGATTGCCTACTTTAATTAAATGAATGGAAACTACTTTGTCTTCGCCATTTTCAACTAAAATAGCTTCGGATGGCGCCATCTTTAGTAATTCTTTTATTGCTCCACTTGTTTGGCTGTGTGCACGGGCTTCCAATAGTTGACCCAATAAAACCAAGGTTAAAATAACTGCAACAGCTTCAAAATAAACGTGCATGGAACCGTCGTGCGCTTTAAGTTCATCGGGGAAAATGTCGGGAAATAACAGACCTATTATACTAAATAGAAATGCTGCACCTGCACCAATACCAATTAAAGTAAACATATTTAAATTCCAGGTCCTAATTGATTTCCATGCGCGTACAAAAAACATCCAACATGCATAGAATACGACCGGTAATGTTAAAATCAGTTGGATCCAATTCCAAACTTGATTACTAAAAATATGAGTCAATGGATTGTTATGAATCATTGAAGTCATTGAAATAATAAAAACAGGCAGTGCGAAGACAACAGCTATTTTCATTTTTTTTACGAGTTGCTGATATGTTTTATCTTCTGCACTTGCACTTGGTTCTAATGGGATTAAATCCATTCCACAAATAGGGCAAGCTCCTGGCTCGTCTCTAATTATTTCTGGATGCATGGAACACGTATATTGTTGAGCAGATGCAGGGCGTGGCTGCTCCACTAAATCCATTCCACACACAGGACAGTCACCTGGCTTGTCGTAGGTTTTCTCACCTTCGCAATGCATCGGACAATAATAAATACCATTGCCTGGTTTAGAGGTGACATTAGGTTTTGCTCCGTGCGTATGTTTTTTTTCTGTTGAATCGGATGTGCCAGGCAATTCAATGGTATAATGAAGACCAGCCTTTAATAAGGCTTCTTGTAATTTTTCTAATGGAATAAGCGAAGTCATTTCAATCGTAGCTTCTGATTTTTTTAAATCAACAGTTACTTTGCTAACAGCTTCTAGATTGCTCAATGTTTTTTCAACACTTGCAGAGCAGCCTGTACAAGACATTCCAGTTACGGTATAAGTGTGTGTCATTTTAGGAGTTTTAGGTTTAAAGTAATAAGTTTTAAGAATAGTAAAATTGATATTTCTTAAAACTTAAAACATAATACTTATAACGTTTCTGCTTTATACCCCAACTTATTCAAAATATCTTGAACTTCGTTTGCAGAAAGTTCTGTGTTGATCGTTAATGTTTTATTTGGACTACTTGTATCAACACTCCAATCTTTGATTTTATCGTTAGCGTTTAATTCAGGGGTAACAGAGGCTATACAGCCTCCGCAGTTGATATTGGTTTTGAATTGTAATTTTTCCATATAGCTCTATTTGTTAATTTCTTAATAAAGATAGCATATGATGGAAGGTAATCTCTTATAAAACTGAAGTTATGATTTATAGAATTATCGAACCAAGCGATGAGAAATTAATATCGAATCGATAAACCACCACCACCGCCAAATCGGTTGTCATAACTTGCCATTAAAGAGAAGTTTCTGGATAAGAAATATTTCAAACCTACAGACCAAGTTGTTTCTGAAGCAAATTTTTTCCCAGCATTGGTATGAATGTCATTCGTATTCAATAAACCAAAATCACGTTGGTATTCATATTTCCCGTACAATAACGTTCGGGGGAAAATCATTAAAGACCTACTTAGGCTGATTTGTGGTCTGAGTTTGCTGTCCATGCGTACGTCTAAATTAAACATGTAAGGTGTAAAGAAGCGTATACCAGCTATGGCTGTTGGAGTAGCACTTTCTAGATCTTTGGCGTATTTATTTTCAACATTAATACCTGCAAATACTCTGAAATAATCATACAAATACCGTTCGTAGGTAAATTCCGTTTCGTAGTTTTTATTCCAACCATACTCCGCTTCAAACGTAAATTGATTTCGAAGATTAGATGCGACGAGGTTGATGTCTGACATGTGAGAGGCGACACCTGTCATTCCCCAGAAGTAAAATTTATTTCCACCTTTTGTAATTTTGCGTATTGGATACCCGCTCATCCTTGGATCACGAGGTGTGTCATAACTAAACACGCGTGACATTCCGCTTGACATGTGATATAATACGTGACAATGAAAAAACCAATCTCCATAGGTATCCGGATCAAACTCTATGGTAACGGATTGCATGGGTGGTACATTTACAGTATGCTTTAAGGGGGAATAATCGCCTTGGTTATTAATCACCCTGAAAAAATGTCCATGTAAATGCATGGGATGATGCATCATGGTTAAATTGTTTAACGTAATCCGAACGACTAGACCTTGTTGAATTTTTATTTTATCGGCTTCAGAAATAGGCACTCCGTTTATACTCCAGATATAACGCGACATATTTCCCGTTAAATTTAAGATAATTTCTTTCACTGGACCCGTATTTTTGTACGCTGTATTTTCAGGTGATTTTAAGTAATCGTAATTGTATTCTGAAAACATGTCCATGCCTTTCATTGGCATTTTCATATGAGTCGTATCTTTCATTGTCATAGCATGCATGCTATCCATCGACATCGTCATTTCCATCGGTTCATTCAAAGGCGTGACATGCATTTGAGACATTGATATCGAGTCTGACATGGAGTTCTTATGACTTTTTTTCATCGTATGATTCATTTTCATACCCCAATGATGCATCATGTGTTTGGCATCTACTTTTGATGGATGTAATTTAATAGCGGGTGCTCCCATGCGCATCTTCATGTCAGCCATTTTTTTCATCATTTCAATTTTATCGGGTCGTTGAATAATTTCAGCTGGTAAAAATTCTCCCGTTCCAATATAGGTAGATGTTGTACCCGAACCATCTTGTGCCATCGCTCGTATTTCTATTTTCCCACTTAAAGGAACTTCGAGAATAAAATCATACGTTTCTGCAATGGCTATAAATGTTTTGTTATGCGTTATCGGAACCACATCTTGTCCGTCTGCAGAAATTAGTATAGGATCTGAACCACCAAAGGTGAGCCAATATTGGGAAGAAGCCGAAGCATTAATAATGCGAACGCGCACCTTATCACCAGGCTTGAATTCTGCATAGTCTTGTATATTTAATCCATTTGTTAAAAATGCATTGTAATATACATCTGCAATATTAGCGCTTTCCATGCGTTGTCTCCAGAATTTTAATTGTGCACCAAATGCACCTTGTTGTATCACTCGATTTAGCGGAGTAATGGTTTTCTTTTTGATATTGTACCATTCATTTCCCCGTTTTAAATTTTTCAAAACAAATTTTGGTTGCTGATTCGTCCAATCAGATAATACCAACACCAATTCTTTGTTATAGTCTTGTGTTTTTTCTTTTGGTTCAATTACAAATGCTCCGTACACACCGTTTTGTTCTTGTAATGCTGTATGAGAATGATACCAGTAGGTGCCATTTTGTACGATGGGAAATTTATAGGTAAATGTTTCTCCTGCTTTTATGGGTGGGGTAGTTAAGTAAGGAACGCCATCGTAAAAATTTGGAATTAGAATACCGTGCCAGTGAACGGAAGTCTCTACACCCATCTTATTAATAACATGTATTATTGCAGAGTCACCTTCCGTGAAACGAAGCGTAGGTCCAGGAATACCGCCATTTATTGTCATAGCAGGCATATCCTTACCAGCAAGATTTACCATTTCATTATTGATGGTAAGTGTATATTCTTTTACTGGATGAAATTCATTTTGTCCGTATGAAAAATGTCCTATCATTATAATTGGCAATAAGCAGAAAACTTTTACAGCTGTAAAAATATTTTTGAAGGGCAACATAATTTAAAATATTGATTCGTGAGCAATTAAAATTTTTATTGCAATTTACTATTAAATTGAAAAAATGCTTTGCATAAAAAAAAATTAAAATTACATGATTATGGAATAAGATTGTCTAGTGATTTTCTTCCTTTATGGGTTAATAGTTTAAAATGGGAAGGCGTTGTTCCTGTAATTATTTTAAATTGAGTAGATAATGCCGCAAGGCTACTATAATTTAATTTATCTGCAATTTCTGAAAGTGTTAATTCATCATAAGACAAAAGCTCTTTTACATATTCTATCTTTTGGAGTATCACAAATTTTTCAATCGTGACGCCTTGACTTGCGGTAAATAAGCAACTAATGTGTGAATAGTCGTATCCAATTTCTTTGGATAAAAATGTTGAAAGTTTTTCGGTGTGTACTACTTCGGTATTTTTTACAAGTTGAATGATATGTGTTTTTACGGATTCTACTATTTTATCTTTTTTGTCTTCTAATAATTCAAAACCATTTATAGATAGTTTTTCTTTCAATGCAGAAATTTGAGATTCGGATAAAACATTAAAAAGAATAACTTCACCCAATTCAACTTTTTTAAACGAGAATTTTAATTCTTGAAGTATATTTTCGACTGCGCTTATGCAACGCATACAAACCATGTTTTTGATATGTAGTATTTCTTTTCCCATTTGTATTGAATATAGTCAAACTAAAAGCATTAACGCAAATTATTTTCCCAGAGGTGACAAATATTACTTATCGATGGATTTTGCGTCTTTTAGACCAACTACCTGCATCCGACAAGTGGTTGGTCTAAAAGACACGATCACGGCAAAAAATGTTCGTTACATTTTACTCATATCATGTCCAGCCATTGGATTGGTACCTTTTTTAAAGATGTATTCACTTTGAAGTAGGTATGCGCCTGATACAACAATTTCGTCGCCAACTTTTAAACCATTTAATACTTCTGTAGATTTGCTATTCGTTGCACCAGTATGAACCATTTTTGATTCAAATGAACCATCACTGTTTTTAACCCACATTGTATTTTCAGTTGCGCCTTTTAATACCGCATTTGACGGAACAAGAATTGACTTGCTGCTTTCTTTTTGAAAAACAATGTTTGCCTGCATTCCGGGCTGAATGTTTGCTGAAGAATTTTCAAATGAAATCCGAACAACTGTTACTGTTGAAGAAGTCGCAACTTGAGGTAGTATTTCTATGATACGGCCTGTACGTTGATTTTTTCCTTTTCCATCAAGTTGAATTTGAACAATCTTGCCAATTGCTTCTTGTGTTTGAATTTCGTTTGCATAAAATTCTGCATCAACCCACATGCTTGAATAATCAACTAACTCAATAATATTCTGACCTTCCATAACGGTAGTACCTTCAGATATATTTATTTTTTTAATTATGCCACTTGCTGTACTAGCTATAGGATATGGTATAAGAGGTTTTTCTCTATTTTTTAGTTGTTCAATTTGTACGTTTGTAATTCCCCACAACACTAACTTATTTAGCGCAGTCTTATAAATACGTTTTAACAATTCATCGTTCGGATTTTGCTCCAATAATTTCCAGTTCGTAATAAATTCACTTTGTGTTGCAGTCAACATTTCAGAATATATTTCATACAAAATTTGTCCTTTTTTTACCGATATGCCTGTAGTTTTTACATATAGCTTTTCAACTCTTCCTTCGATGCGTGCATTCAGGTAGGTTATCGAATTTTCATTTTCTTTCACTACACCCGTTGCATAAATTTGATTTTGAATGTTGTCAAAGCCAACAACTTTTGTTTGAATGTTTGCCAATAAAATTTGTTCGGTACTTAATCTGATTGCATTACCTTGCATCTGCTCCGAAGAAATCGGTGTTAAATCCATATGACAAATTGGACACAAGCCTGGTTTGGTTTCCATAATTTGTGGATGCATAGAGCATGTGTAATGTGTTGTGCTCTGCTCATGTTGCATATCTTTTTTATCCTGAGTTTTACAAGAGAATAAAAGAAATAATGGGATAAATAGAATGATTAGATATTTCATAACTTAATTATTATCGGTTGAAATAAATGCTTCGCTGTCTACTAAATATGATGCTACGGGCGCTATGCTATCAGTTGCATTCAAGCCAGATAAAACTTCAATCCATTCAAAGGCTTGTTTGCCCGTTTGAATTTTATGCGCCTCGTATGCCAATTGTTTTTTAATAAATACGGCAGCATTTCCTTTACCCAGCTGTACAACGGAAGTTGTAGGAATCCAAAGGTTTTTATTTTTGTTGTTTTTAACAGAAATATAGCCACGTATTAAGGTTCCAATTTTTAATTGTGTATGGTCGTTGCGAACCATGTATACTCGTACTGTGTAAAAGTCATCTGCTTTGTTAAAGGACTTTTCAATGAAATCAACTTTTCCAGAATACGTGGTCTTGTTTATAATTATATCTACTGCGTTCCCATTTTGAATGCACCCAATGTCAGCAGGCATTACTTTAAACAATGCCCAAATACTTGATTCGTCTGCAATGGTAAAGAGATCATCCCCTTTTTTAACATAATCTCCTTCACGAATTAATTCTGCAGCAGCAGTGCTACCTTCCATACTATCTGTACTTCCTTGACTCGGCAAATTAAACGCATGCGATGCCATATTTGTATTGTCAGACACATAGTGAATATGTCCGTTTGCATTTGCATAGATTGAAATGCGCGCATTGGCTTGTTTGGTTTTTTCTAAAATCGAAATATCTTTTTCGTTCATACCTAGATTAATCATCTTTAAACGAAGAGCTACTTTTGAAAATTCATCCGATGCATCGTTCGTTTGTAAAACGTATAAATATTCATTTTGAGCAGTTAATAATTCAGGACTATACAAGTCTAGTAATTTTTGCCCTTTTGTAACCGTTTCAAAATTATATTTGACATACATTTTCTCAACTCGACCAGCCACACGTGCACTAATGGTATTTACATAATCTGGATTGTAGGTAAGATAACCCAATGCACCAATTTTTCCTGCATGATTTTTTGTAGAAGGAGCAATTGCTGTAAGATGAGAAAGCACCACACGATTTGTAGGCTGAATCAATGTTGCCAACGTATCTACTTCATTTTTTTGTGGGCTTAACTCTAAATCCATTCCGCACTTCGGACAAACACCAGGCTTGTCGGAGGTTACTTCTGGATGCATCGGACAAGAATACATCGCATGGGAATCATGAATAGTATGATCCATGTTGTCCTTGATATTTTGTTTTCCTTTATTACAGGAAACAAACACTACCAGTATCAACAGCATGCGCAGCATCTGATTAATATATTTGAAGTTGTTTTTCATATTCTGCCTGTAAGGTTAATAGTTCTAATAAAATATCGTAATACTGTAATTGAGTCATTTGTAAATTCATCCGTGCATCAAGTGTTTCAAATAATTCCCCTGTATTTTGTGCATAGGCAATCATCGATACATCGTAGGTTTTTTTGATTGCGGGCATCAAGATTGTTTCATACAATTCTAATTGATATTTTGTAGACTTGATTTGGTTTTGTATTCCATATAATCTGCCTGTTGATTCATTGATGATGGCTGCTTTTTCATTTTGCATGGCTTTGATTTGATAGTTCGCTGCCATAACATTCGATTTATACATCTTTGAAGACCAAGGTGCAATCGGAACAGTAACCATGCCCATTAATGTAAACATGTTGGGATTATCACCAAAGGTAAACATGTGGCCGTATTGAATTCCAAAGTCTGGTTTTGCTTTAAATGATTCAGCTCTTTGTTTTAATTGCGTTACTCGAATGTTTTTATCGATCGCTAATAAATCACTTCGCTTGCTTATAAAGTTGCTGGTATCTACAATTTGCTTTTCGTATTGTTGAATCTTAATTGTTGTATCCACAATAAAGGCTATATATTTATCCCGATTCATTAAGGTGTTAATCATATACACTTTTTGATTGCGTTCGTTGTCCCACATAGAGCGATCTTTCTTTAGTAGCGCTTGTTGCGACTTAGCTTTATAGATGCTTGCAAGCGAACCTTGATTGTAGGCAATATTTTTTTCACCCATTGTTATCATTACTTGAAGTGTTTTTTCAGCTTCAGTTAACACCTGTAATTTTTTATCGATAATCTGAATGTCATAGTAATTCATTTTTGCATCCGCAAGCAATTTATTTGCTTCTGCACGCTGCGTTTCCAATTCTACTGACGACATGGCTTGCATGTACGTTTGGTTGGCACGCAATCTCGATGGATTCGGAATCATTTGTTTTCCTTCTATCATTAAGTTTCCCATGCCTGGCATCATGGTATTTGTTCCATCCACGTTTTGCATTTGTGGTTTCCAATATGATGTTTGATAGGGGGTCATAAATAATCCAAATCCTATTTCTGGAGCATCCCAAGCGCGTGCACCTATTGCCATGGCATCGTATGATTTTGCTTGGTTGGCATACATTTCTAACATCGGATTCGATTGTATGATTGCCGTTTTAATGGAATCATACGTCAGCACCTGTGCCTGTGTAGAAATAGATACCAAGATAAACAACACAAGTCCCGTGCGTTTATTCTTTAACATCGAGTACATCAATTTTTCCATGTTTATTAAGTTCATAAATTTTCATTAATTCAAATACAATAGGAGTTACCAACAACACATACATCGTAGATGTTATAGTACCGCCAATTAACGGAATGGTAATGGGCAACATTACATCACTACCTACACCTGTAGACCACAAGATGGGTATTAAACCAAACAAGGAAACAGATACAGTCATTAATTTGGGACGTAACCGTTTTGCTGCTCCGTCAATTACATAGTTTCGAACATCAAGGTCGGTTATTGTCGCCCTCGAGTTTCCTTTATCGTGCACCAATTTTTCCATTGCTTCATTCAAATATATGACCATGAGCATGGCTGTTTCTATTGCCATACCAAATAAGGCTATGAAGCCAACGGCAACTGCAACCGATAAATTAACGCCGTAGAAATACACCATAAATACACCACCTACCAATGCAAAGGGAACTGTAATCATCGTGGCTATTGCTTCTTTTAAGGATTTATAAGTTGCATATAGAACAATGAAAATAATGATTATTACAATGGGTAAAATCAACTTCATGGTATCGTTTGCGCGCAATTGATTTTCCCATTGCCCGCTCCATTCTACATAATACCCTTTCGGCATTTTCGAAATCATTTTATTTAATTGTTCTTGCGCTTCTGTTACGGTGCTTCCTAAATCTCTGTCACGTACATTAAATAGTACCGTTCCACGTAACATGGCATTTTCAGAATTTATCATTGGAGGGCCATCTGTAATATTTATATCCGCTACACTTGAAAGTGTGATCGTTCCAAATTGCATGGTCTGCACAGGCAAACGTTTAAGCTCTTCGATGTTTTCTCTATATGCTTGTGCAAATCGCGCATTCACGGTAAAACGCTGTCTCCCTTCAATGGTTGTTGTAATATTCATACCACCAATGGCACTTTCAACAATCATATTCACATCATCTACCGTCAATCCATATCTTCCAATGGCATCTTTGTTTATTTTAATGTCTAAATATTTTCCGCCAACAATTGGTTCTACAAATAAATCTTTCACACCGTCAATATCTTGTATGGCTGTTTTTATTTTTTCAGATAAAGCATAAATGGAATCCAATTCTTGTCCGTATACTTTAATACCTACATCAGTCCGTATACCTGTTGAAAGCATGTTGATGCGGTTGATGATGGGTTGTGTCCAACCATTGGTTACTCCTGGTATCTGAAGTTTTCCATTTAACTCATTGACAATATCTTTCTTCGTAATGCCTTCGCGCCATTCTGCACGTGGTTTTAAAAGTATGATGGTTTCAAGCATACTAATAGGCGAGTTGTCTGTTGCTGTAGATGCTCTGCCTGCTTTACCTAATACGTGGGCTACTTCGGGTACCGATTTTATAAGCTTATCCTGAATTTGAAGAATACGTTTTACTTCCGAGTTTGAAACATCGGGTAAGGTTACCGGCATGAATAATATTGACCCTTCATCCAAGGGAGGCATAAATTCAGAACCTAATCTTGTAAGCATAAATCCACCTGTAAGTAGCATTGCCAAGTTGATGGCAAGAATTGTTTTTCTCCATTTTAAACCGAATACTAAAATGGGTGTATATACTTTTTCTAATCCTCGTGTAATGGGATTTTTTTCTTCGGGTTGTAATCTTCCTTTTAGTAAATAAGAAATCAATACAGGTGCCAAGGTGATGGCCAAGAAAGCATCCACAATTAAGATGAATGTTTTTGTCCAAGCCAATGGATGGAATAATTTCCCTTCCATGCCTGTCAATAAAAACACAGGCAGAAAAGAAGCAATTACAATGATCGTTGAATAAAACACACCAGGACCAACTTGCTTGGATGATTTTTCAATCAAGTCCAAACGTTCTGCGTCCGATAAGGGATCAATACTTTTGCTGAATATTTTTTTTATGAAATTCATATCTATTCGATTAAAGCGTTGTTGATTTTTTCTCTTGTTCTTCTGCAATATGCCGATAGGAGTTTTCGACCATTACAATACCATCATCTACCACAACCCCTATTGCTAGGGCAATACCGGTAAGCGACATGATATTGGATGAAATTCCAAATGCTTCCAATAATATAAATCCAACGGCTACAGAAATAGGCAATTGTATAATAATAATTAATGCACTGCGCCAGTGGAATAGAAATAGAATAATCACGAGTGAAACCACAATCAATTCTTCTATCAGCGTTCCTTTTACAGATTCAATAGCTTCTTCAATCAAGGTGCTTCGGTCGTAGGATACTTGAATGTGTACACCTTCAGGCAATCCCTTTTCAACTTCTTTAATTTTTTCTTTCACCGACTTAATAACTTGATCCGCATTTTCTCCATAACGCATTACTACAATACCACCAACTACTTCGCTTGTTCCATCGTAATCAAAAATACCGAGGCGGCCGTCGCCGCCCATCTGAAGGCTTGCTACATCTTTTATTTTTATAGGAATGGAGTTTCGCGTTGACACCGTTATGTTTTCAATGTCTTCGATGTTTTCTATATAGCCCAATCCACGTATGATATAGGCCATGTCTGCCATTTCAAATTTTCTTCCACCAACATCGTTGTTATTTGTCTTAACAGCTTTTAAGACATCCATTAAAGTAAGGTTGTAATAGGTTAATTTATGGGGGTCAATAACAATTTGATATTGCTTTTGAAAACCACCAAAGGATGCGACTTCTGCTACCCCTTGTACATTTTGTAGTGCAAATTTTATATACCAATCTTGTAATGCACGTTGTTCTCCCAAATCAACATTGGGCGCATCTAAATGATACCAGAAAATGTGTCCCACACCTGTACCATCTGGTCCAAGGGTTGGAGAAACATCTTGCGGTAATAATTTCTGCGCATAGTTCAAGCGTTCTAAGACACGTGTGCGAGCCCAATAAATGTCCGTATTGTCTTCGAAAATTATGTATACAAAACTCATCCCAAACATAGACGAGCCGCGGATGTTTTTTACTTTTGGTATCCCTTGTAAGTTTGTTACAAGCGGATACGTCACTTGGTCTTCAATTACCTGCGGACTTCTACCCATCCATTCGGTAAAGACGATGACTTGATTCTCCGATAAATCGGGAATGGCATCTATTGGATTTTTTTGTATCGAATAAATACCCCAAGCAAAGAGTCCTGCTGAAATAAGCAAAACAAGCAAGCGGTTTTTAAGCGAGAACGATATCAGTTTTTCAACCATAGGTGTAGTGTTAATCTTGGGATTGCCCAAGTTTTTATGTGTAAAGCTTACAGATTGTGGGTTAATGATCCGTTAACTTATCATATCTTTGTTCTTTCATTCGTAACTAATGGTTGACTGTTCCAATTCAGTCAACCATTTTTCAATATCCAATTTATTGCTTTTTGAAAAGATAGATTCCTTGTGCATCAATATATACGATGGAAGAGGCATTTTATCATTTTTAATTTGGCTTAATATGGATTTTAATTTGCTCTTTTTCTTGCGTGTTGAATAGTTCCCGAATTCACTAAAGTTAAGTTCTGTTTTGGCACTTTCTATATGGCTTTCTATAAACCAACTTACAGGTTGTATTTTGTTATACCAAGGATATTTAGTGTTATTGCTATGACAATCATAGCAAGAATTTATAAGCAAATTCTTAATATTTTTTGGAGGACTATATGTTTTGATAAAGTCTGTAGACAAAACGTTATCACTTTCATTTAGTGTTGTTGGAATAAATTGAATTCCAACAACACTAATGAACAACAATAGGCCAATCCTTTTAAAAACTTTATTCATTTAGTTAATTTGTTTCTGCATGTTTCCACATTTTAGCATTTTTTTGCCAAAAAACGGGTTTTCAATATCTTTGATTTCACTCAACCAAATAGCACCTTTGCCTCCGTTTGCCATTGGACAGAAATCTTGATAAAGTGTTCTATCAGTACCCACTAATGATATTAAATCATTTATATCAATACTTAAAGCTTCAAAATGTTCTCTTTGATGTTCAATGGGACTTTTTATAATGTGTTCAGCATGTTCTTTTGCAGTTTCAAGTATTTCCATATATTCTTTATGTTGACTATCTGTCAATTGTGTCATATCGAAATTTGAAAATGCAGCTAGTAATGCTGTTGCTCCTTTTGCAGCATCATCTTTATTGTCTGTTACTAAAGCATTTTTAATTTGTAAATAAGAATCAATTATCTCAGAAGTAGCTGGATTTTTTATTGTACTTGCTTCTATTATATGATCATCTGTTTTAGTAGTATTGTGATCATGTTCTGAATGATCATGAGTGTCTTCACTTGCTTCTGTGGATTTCATTTTTTCATTTTTTCTAGTTTGATTACAAGCAATTGACAATATCATTGTAGCAATTGAAATACTTAAGATTATTTTTTTCATTTTTTCTTGGGTTTAATATTTGAAGTGTTCTTTATTTTTTTAGCCATTGATAAATATTATTTTCATATTAACATGAGTTTAAATATTTATCAAAGTGTTGACTTTTTGAGTATAGATAGCTCTTTTGAAATTGAATTGTTATTTTGCTCTTTCGTATTTGCAGCATCCCGGAAGTTTATCATATGCGGCATCACTGGCTCTAACATTATCAGTGTCATGACCTGCATCAGCTACAATTTTATGAATTTCATCCAGACTTACCATGTGTGGATCATAAACCACTGTAAGCATTTTTGTTTTAACATCCCATGTTGCCTTAGTGATATTTTTATTTTTCATCAATGCTGTTTCAATGCGTTTTTTGCACATCTCACAATTACCATATACTTTAAATGTTGATGTTTCATTATGCACTACTTTTGCCGATACATTGAATGCAAACACGGAAATAATGAGAGCAAACACGATGGTTAAAATTCCTTTTTTAGTTTTCATAGGTTTATTATTTAGAGTTAGGATAAAACAATTGTAAATAAGCTACGAAAAGGAAGACGCACCCTATGATTACCAGCAAAATCATATTTATAATCCTTTTGCCTTTATTGGGATTCGGACTTCCGTTTTCGCAGCAAGATTTCATAGTTGATATCGTTTGTTTTATTTCAACATTTATTTTATTGTGACTCATTACATATGTAATCGTCCTTCGAGCCTAAAACTCATAGAACGAAATTATATGTGTTGCATCACAAATTGCTGTGAATTACAAAACATAATTCAAATCTCTCTAAGATCACTGTTAGTGAATAATAGATGCGATTTTAATACGATACTATAAATGGATTGGTAAGGCTTCGCAAATAGCAAACCTACGTTGAAACGTAAATTAAAAAATTAAATAATTAAACTACTGTATAAAATATAAAACGGTTGTTCTGAAATATTAGGTGGTGCATTGCAAGCGACAGAACCTTTTAATAGTTCTTTGGAATTAATAGTTTCTGTTTTATACGTAAAAATAACAGGAACTATAGCTATTACTTGTTGTTCGATATTAATTGAGAAATTTGAAGTTGTAGTGTTATCTGTACAAATTACGGCAGAAAAGTTTTTACAACAAGATTTCTCATGTATTCCCGTTTTGGAGTCACATGAAGAAGTGCAATTTTTACTTTCCCCTAAAAAACTTATTGATGAAATACTATCTCCACAAAAATGTATGCGTATTGAAAGATGGCTTGCGGCAATCAATAGTAAAAGAATACATAATATGGATATGATTTTTTTCATTATATACAAAGTAACAGAAATTAACCTAGTTAAGTATTATAAAACTCACAGTATATATTATAATTAAATGGAATGATGGATGTAATTCCGATTTATGCTATTTTTACATGATTATAACGAAATTATGGTGGTGAATGTTCCACCGCTGCGCACGAACTCGATTTGTGCAAGAAATAAAACTTATGGATTCAACAAAAACTGCTCTTTTTGCCTTTTGCATGGATTATGTGATGGAACGCATTAATCGCCTTAAAACGGAAATAAAAAAAACACAATCTTCTGCCAACGAAGAAACCAAAAGTAGTGCGGGTGATAAATATGAAACCGGTCGTGCAATGGCACAGCTTGAAATTGGGAAAAATACCGTCCAATTGAGAGAGGCAGGACGATTATTGGGAATGCTTCAAGCCATTCATGTAGATCTTAGTTCTGAAATTGTTATTCCGGGTTCGCTTGTAAAAACAAATAAAGGCGATTTTTATATATCAATCAGTATTGGCTTAATCAAATTGAAACAAAACCAATATTGTATTATTGCTCCAGACTCACCCATTGGTAAATTGTTTATGGGTAAGAAAGTACGGGATGTGATAAGTTGGAATAAAACGCAGTATCAAATAACCGAAATTCATTAATATGTTTCTTTTTATGTTGTTAACGGAAGAAAATCCCTTTGATTCAGTAGACGGATATTTGGGACTATTCTGGTTTGTATTGCCTTTTGTAGTTGTTCTTTCTGCAATTATTATTGGATTGTTAAATCGCTATGAAATTATAGTGTTAAAAACCGTACAATATTTTTTTCCTTTGAATCAAGTACGTGTAGATATCTTAAATGAATCTTTTCCATACTACAAGAAACTCTCTTCTCGAAATCAGCGAAAATTTCGTAATCGTGTACATCATTTCTTGATCAATAAAAAAATTGAATCCACTGAGTATGATGTTACAGAAGAAATGCGTGTATTGATTGCTGCCACAGCAATACAAATTTTGTTTGGTTTGGAACCTTATTATTTAAGCTATTTTGGAAATATAATTTTAGTAGAGAAACAAATAGAGAATAAGTTCATGACTAAAAAATCTCCCATTCATATATCATGGGAGGATTTTGACGAAGGACATTCTTTTTTAACGAGTGGTTATAACCCAGGATTGCGTATACTTTCTGTTGCTTTTAAATTAGAGCAAGGATTGAATGAACTTTCCAAACACATGTTTTTGAGTAATCGTCATTACGAATTTAATATGTTGTACAAGAGAGAAGCTGAAAAATATATTTCAAGTGGCAAGGCAACGTATGATGACTATAGCGATGTGGATCGGAATGCATATTTTGGTGTAGCAGTGGAATATTTTTTCGAACGGCCCATACATTTTCAAGCGAATCAGCCAGCGATGTATGAAGCCTTATCTCGATTGTTGCAACAAGATCCGTTGGGGAGATTTAAATATAAAAGATTTTAAGTTGAAAGCATCTGCAACTTCATAA
Source organism: uncultured Cytophaga sp. (assembly GCF_937863595.1). Taxonomy (GTDB): domain Bacteria; phylum Bacteroidota; class Bacteroidia; order Cytophagales; family Cytophagaceae; genus Cytophaga. The sequence continues at coordinate 1,402 of NZ_CALMGQ010000154.1, read as the reverse complement.
TGCTTTTAGAATTGACAATTCTTTTTACAGGGATTATATGATATAAATTAATAATTTTATGAGTCATCTGTATGTTTTTTTATACCGCCATTCTGGAAAAGTAGATATAGATACAAATTGGTTTGTATTTTGGTTTTTCTTACCTATCGTTATTTTTGGAATTTCAATAATCGTAGGAGTTTGCAGATATTATGAAATTCATCTATTAAAATTTTATAAGTATTTTTTAGCACTAAGTGATTCACGCAAGAAAATATTAAATGATCTTTTTTTGTATTATCACAAACTTTCTACGAGTGAAAAGAAGATTTTTGAAAAGCGTATGCATCATTTTTTAATTAATAAAAATTTTGTTTCTAATGACGTAGAAGTTACTGAAGAAATGAAAGTGCTTATTTCAGCAATGGCCACTCAGATATTATTTGGTTTAGAACCTTATTATTTATCTAATTATAATACCATTGAGATCACAACGGAGGAGCCTAAAAATTCAGTTATCGAAAAAAGTAAAAGAGTAATTATTTGTTGGCCTTCATTTAAAGCCGGCGTTGACGTAGCTACAGATGGATATAATCCCGGATTAAAAATTTTGTCTGTTGCTTTTAATCTAGAACATCAATTAAATAAGTATTCATATAAAATGTTTAATACGCATCGTTTTAGAGAATTAAATCAATTGTATAAAAATCAAGCAGAGAAATATATTGCTAGTGGAAAATCAACGTATCAGGATTATAAACAAGTAGATCGCAATGAATATTTTGGAGTGGCTGTAGAATATTTTTTCGAACGACCAGAACATTTTTATGCGAACCAGCCAGAGATGTATATGGCTTTATCTAGATTGTTGCGACAAGATCCTTTGGGGAATTATACCTATAAGAAAAGATAAATTTTTTAATATGAGTGATATACTAATAACGAAACACCGTAAGAGTGGATTGAATTTTCTATTGGTATTCTTTATTTATTGTTTCGTTTTTTCTATTGTGTTTATATACCTTCTTGTTTTTACAGATGAAAATTTACCATTTTTTTTATTGTTTTTCATGATTCCAATTACTATTGGAATTGGGTATATGTTATTGAAAACAGATAAAGTTATCGAAGTAAATTTGAATTCTGGAGATTTAGTTGTGTATTTGCCAATGAGCTTTAGTAAATTTTTATATTCTAAATCAGAAATTATTGGATATGATACTTCGATAAAAGATCATTTGACTAAACTTCCTATAAATAGTACTTACATTGATGTTGAAATAATATTTTATACTTTCGATTTAAAAGTCCATAGAATAAGTTCTGTAACGACAATAAATTTTGATACGTTTTTAGAATATTTCCACAAAACCTATCCTATGGTTTCGGGGAAAGAATTAAAACCCATCGAAGAAGATGAAAT
>NZ_CALMGQ010000153.1 GCF_937863595.1 uncultured Cytophaga sp. | reverse complement strand
TGTAGCTGCTGGTAAATTAGTACCGACACTCCATGTAAGTGGGACAGCACTTCCTGCTGGAGATACACGTACATATCCTTGCATTTCTTGGTGTAAGGCACTACAGAAATCGGTACAATAGAATGGAATAATTCCTGCTTTTTCTACTGTCCACTTTAATGTTTGTGTTTCGCCTGGCATAATCAACAACTCAGCTGTTTGGGCACCTTTAATTGCAAAACCATGTGGTACATCCCAATCTTGCTCAAGATTTGTTATGTGAAAATACACATCATCACCTACTCGAATTCCTTCAATGTTATCTGGAGCAAAGTGAGAACGCATACATGTTGCATACACGTGTACTTGATTTCCTTTACGAACAACTTTAGTCTCTTTTTCGCCCTTCGTAACATATGGATGATGATTGTCTTCAATTTTGTAGAATTTCAATTGACCATTGTTGCGAATTAAATCTGCTGGTGCAGCCTGCGCATAGTGCGGTTCGCCTGTGGTAGGGAAATCTAATATCAATTGCATTTTTTCACCACTGATATCATATAACTGCGCACTTTGAGTCAACTCAGGACCTGTAGGCAAATATCTATCTTTCGTAATTTTATTGTATGCTACTAAATATTTACCATACGGGTGTCTAGAATCGCCACCTGGTATCATTAAGTGACCAACTGAATAATATGTTGGAACTCGATCCAAAACTTCTAAAGTTTTTAAATTCCATTTTACAATTTCAGATGATACGAAGCAAGAAGTATATGCATTTCCTTTACCATCAAACTCGGTATGTAAAGGTCCAAGACCTACCTTTTTAACTTCACCATATAATACAGATTCATACTTCATAACATGTACCCCCATAAAATCAGCATCGAAATCATTATTTTTAATAGCAGTTTCTAATTTCGAAAAACTAAATACAGGAACCATTGCAGCCAATTTACCACTACCGCAAATGAATTCTCCAGATGGGTCTACATTGCAACCATGTGGTGATTTTGGGCAAGGCATAAAGTAACAGATATCTTTAAATTCCGTTGCATCAAGAACCAATACTTCGTCCTTCATTTCAGATGTAGCAGAGTGAGTAGATTCGTTCCACGTATTGTGTGCGTACTTCACCTTCTGTTTTTTTCCTTTACCTGCTTTAACATATTCTTCCGCTTTTTTCCAATTCACAGCCATGATAAAATCTTTATCTTTTTGTGAAGCATTTACTTCTAACAAGGTATTTGCTTGTTCCGAATTATAGCATGTAAAGAAGAACCAACCATTAGATGCACCTCTACCTCCACGCGCTAGATCGAAATCGACGCCTGGTAAACGTAATTGAAATGCAACATCCATTTTACCTTCTTTATCTACAGAAATAAAGCTCATGTGTGCTTTGAAATTTTCTTTGTAGCTATCAAGAGGAATATCACCATTCTCATAATCACCCGGAACACTAAAACGCGTACCTGCTACAACGTATTCGGAGTTTTCAGTAATAAAAGGCGAAGAGTGATTACCAGCACTGTTTGGCAATTCAATGATCTCAGCCGTTTTAAACGTTTTCAAATCGATACGTGCAACTCGTGGTGTGTTATTACCGTTGATAAAGCACCAACGTCCGTCAATTTCACCATTTGTTTGTGACATTTGAGGGTGATGGGCATCATCCCATGGAATAGATCCCATAGAGGTATTCAGCATGGGTTTTGATTCTTCACTATATCCCCAGCCCTTTTCTGGATCAACAGAAAATACAGGAATCACGCGAAATAATCTACCGCTTGGTAATCCGTAAACAGCTAATTGCCCACTGAACCCACCACTTACAAAATTGTAGAATTCATCGTACTTTCCTGGAGCCACATACGCTTTTGCTGCCCCATCTGCACTAACTGCATTTTCTACGTTTTTAGGTTTACAAGAATACAAACTTGTTGCAATCCCCAAAACCAATAACGAACTTCTATATATCTTTTTCATATAAACTACTATTTAACGCCATCATTTTTGCGCATAAATTCAACTATATCTCTTGCATCGACATCTGTCAAACCTTGATTTGGCATACGAACCAAACAAATTTCTAATTGTGATTGAACTTCTGGATCTTTATCAATCATAGGATCGGGATTCGTAATAAAGTTCATAATCCAATAAGGCGTATGTCTTTCTGTTACACCTTTCCAACCTGGACCAACTAGTTTTTCATCTGTCATTTTGTGACAAGAATTACATTTTGTGCCAGATATTTCTTCTCCTTTTTTTGCCATTGCACCATCCAATGCACCAACGGTTACATTACTTTCGTCAAATTTACCTTCACCTCTTTTAGGATCATACGTATTGGTTGGCGCAGCTGCTTCAGCTACAGCACCTTGTTCTGCAGCTATTTTTTCAGCATTTGCAGCCTTTTTATCATCCCCACATGAGAACATAATTGCGAGTGATGTGGAAATAATTGCGAGTGTTAGAATTGTCTTCTTCATAACGTTGTTTTGTTTTAGTGTTTAAATATATACCGATTACCTTTATTGATACATGACCAATATCAAGCAAAAGGTGACTTTGGTCATTTTTTACTTGATATGTTTATAACGTCTTGATTTTAATATATACTATTTTTTATTTTTTTAAAA
>NZ_CALMGQ010000152.1 GCF_937863595.1 uncultured Cytophaga sp. | reverse complement strand
GCACTCCCGAAGGGAGCTACTCAATTCTATCTAAAAAAAATATTTAATCCTTACAGGATTGTACGTAAAATATCTTGGGGAATTATTTTCTATAAATATGTGCCCCCTACTTGGGTCATGACCTATAAAGAATAATTTGTGAATACGTCACATTCAAACAAAAAAAATTGGTATTATAATTCACATTCATTAATGAGTTCAATAGAAATAAAAAAAATTGATTTATGATAAGAAATTATTTTCTGCTTTTTTGAACAGCATGCAACGCAATCGTTCTTGGCTAATAGCCTAAAAAGAAAGCGATGTGATCGTTGAGGGCAAATTGTTAGATATTTACGTCTTCGCTGAAAATAAACACAGAAGGAGAAATTGTTTTCATTCCAATAAAAACAATATTAATTCCAAATACCATTCATTGCTGTTAAAATAATTGGTTTCCCATCCGTAACAACAATCGTATGTTCGTGTTGCGCCATAAATCCTCCTCTATTACCAACCATTGTCCAGCCATCTGGCAGCGTTTCTGCATAGGTAGAAGTCGTTGAAATAAATGTTTCAATAGCAACGACTGAATTTTTTGTAAAGCGTTTTTTATAAAATGGATCCCTGAAATTCGCTATCTCACTTGGCTCTTCGTGCAGACTTCTTCCCACACCATGCCCCGTAAGATTTTTAATGACTTTGAAGCCGTGTTTCTTCGCTTCCGTTTCCATCAAAAACCCAATATCAGAAATACGCACTCCGCCTTTGATATTTTCTATTGCTTTGCGTAAAACATGTTTAGATGCATCAATAAGTTTTTGATGATTGTTAACGTCATTACCCAAAACAAACGATGCACCATTGTCCGACCAAAAACCATTCAGCTCTGCAGATACATCAATGTTTATCAATTCACCCTCCTGCAATATTTTATTAACGGATGGAATGCCGTGACAGAATTCGTTATTTGTACTGATGCAGGTAAAACCCGGAAAACCATAGGTAACATAAGGTGCAGACTTTGCACCCAGGTCCAGTAGAATCTTTCCACCAAAATCATCCAACTGTTTTGTAGTAATACCAGGCTGAGCATAATTACGCATTTCCCTCAGCGTATAAGCAACAGCTTCACTTACCTTTTTCATTCCTTCTAATTCTTCTGCTGTAGTAATAGACATATTGCTGATTTTACTTTTAAACGTCTCTCAATAATACTGTTTCATTGTATACATGAATACATATCCAAAGTATTGATATTATCGTACATTTCAAATTATGCGTTGCTTTAATATAGTTGAAAATCATACCTGAATGGGTCTTATTAAAGTGGATTAAAATACCGATGCCTTTGCTTGAAGTCTGTGCCTTATAAACTGGGGAAATATAAATTCTACCTAGGAGGGATGCCTCTAGGTTTACCATACAAGCCGTAGAGGCTTGAAGGGTAATCTGTTATGAAACCACATCTTAACGCCCTCGACCTTGCCATGGTATTTAGCTCACATACCATTACAGATTATTCATCCACAAATCCATCTTCCTACTCAACTAATTGTTTCACCTTACCTTAATAACTTTTATCTATTTTGGGTGGTCTGTGGGTTATAGTCGACGGTGAGTGATTGACTCGAAATGAACAACTTATGAACACCTTTCCATTAAAAACCAATGCTCCCTATGAAAAAACAATAAGCCTGTAAGGAATTAATGTTATAATAGGCGCAGCGCCACTAGAAGAATCGATCCATACTAAGTATCGCCCACAGAAATAACCTACCTGTATGAATATGTCGATAGAAAATCTCTCAAATGTTCACACATATACATTTTATCAACATAAATACAATTTCTCTACCGTTTATCATCCAAAAGCTGCCGTTAAATAAATAACACTTTATTAAAAGAAGTTTTTTCTTAATTTAATATTCGATATCAAGAAAGTGCATTTACAGTGACTTGTGTAAGGTGTATGATCAAAAATACAACCAGCAAGTAGACGAAAGACTATACACTAGGGAACATGAACCGTTCTTAAGTATTGACTTGGTATAACCAAAAACATTCATTTTCAATTAAAAAAAACAAACACAATGGGCTTAGCAGAAAAAAGATTAGCGGAAGAAATTAAAACAGACAAACTTCCAGCATTTGAATCAAAATTGAATGACAAAGCGGGTTACCCAATCAAAGTTGATATCGA
>NZ_CALMGQ010000151.1 GCF_937863595.1 uncultured Cytophaga sp. | reverse complement strand
TTGTCTAAATTATTCGCCTAAACCAGTTGCTCCCCAGAAAATGGATGTGACCCGTTACATTTAGGTGAGGATAGCGATTATCAATGAAATAGAAAGAGATAACATTAAAAAAACGCTATCTCTTTCTATTATAAATCCATCTTGATATTTCAGCCTTCTTAGTACTTTATACTGTGTACTTAGTACTTTTTAATCTAGTAACTCGTACCTAGCACCTAGTAACTAGTTCAAAACATTCACCCGAATCTTCAAAAACTCTGCGGGTTCTTCAGATTTAGCATTAGATAAAATAGTAACCGTTTTATTTATAACTCCCATTTTACCTGCAGAATTAAAATCGATGGTTATTGAACTACTCTTTCCCGGTGCAACTGTTTTTTGATACGAATTTACTACCGTGCAACCACAAGAACTTACGATGTTATCAATACGCAAGGTATCGTTTCCAGTATTTTTATAGGTAAAGGTATGTGATACCATAGCTCCTTCTTTTACATCTCCAAAATCAAAGGCCTTTTCTGCAAAGGAAAATACAGCAGTTTTTTCCGTCGTTTGCGCAAATGCTACAGAGGAGAAAATAATTGTCAATAGTATAAATAAGGTCTTTTTCATAGTGTTTTTTTTTAAAGTACTAAGTATCGAGTACGGAGTACAAAGTATTAAATTAGCAAAATTTACTTTCTATTAAACTGAATCTTTTTAAAAGATCATAATTGATACTTAAATATAAATCCGTTACTAATAGTGTTACTTATTGCTTAGCATCCTTACAAGAACTCTGCCATTTTTCATGTCTTATTCTCCAACTTTGTACTAAGTACTCCCTGCTTCCTCCCCTTCAAAGAATCTCGGATGGAAATTTACCAAAAACACCTGCGTTTTACCCCGTGTTATAGCCGTATACAACCAACGTAAAAACTCAATATCTATTTTATCATCGGTTAAATACCCTTGTTCAATAAATACCGTTTCCCACTGTCCGCCTTGGGCCTTATGACAGGTCAAGGCATAGGCAAATTTTACTTGTAAGGCATTCAAAAACGGATCTTTTCGAATTGCTTCTAATCGTTCTTGTTTCGTGCTAATGTCTAGATATTCTTTTTCTACTTCGCTATACAATTGCTGCATCTTATCCTTTTCAAGATTTGGCGTAGTTGAGTAGAGTGTGTCTAATAATATCTTTAATTGAACATTGCCGTATTCTGGAAAATCTCGAAATACCGCTTCTATATCTGCAAAACGAAATCCATATTGATCTTGATAACGCAACACTTTCCGAATTTCTAAGAAGTCGCCATTGGCAATAAAACCCGATGATATATTAGGCGGCAGTATGGTATAATTATTTCGTACCGACATCAATAAATCGCCTGCATCCAATTCGTTTTCTGTAAAAAAAATTGCTTGTCGTATATACCGGTTGTAGCCCGTTGCAGATTTATTGCTCCGACATATTACAATGGTTTCTTCTCTACCAAAATTATCATAGGCATAGCGCAAGCCATCTTCCAAACGATCGGAAGTCATTTTATAAAAATCTTTAAACCCCGTTACAAACTTAATGTTCGTTGCACTGGTGCGGATATCATTCCTTAACTGTGTTGCATTGTAGAGTATGCCAGACTTCTGAGCTTGTCGCACTACATCTGTCAATTCCACTTCTAATAAATCTATGGTAAAATGTGATTCTAAATAGCGTCTATCCAAGGCTGGACTGATTTGCTTTCCAACAGGCGGAAGCTGTGCGGTGTCGCCACACAATATCAATCGATTATTTTTTTGTTCAAATACATACGATATCAAATCACCTAATAAACCATTGCTTCCAAACTCACTGTCGTCACTTAACATGGAGGCTTCATCCACAATAAAAATTGTATTGGCGAACATATTTCGTTTTCTAGAAAAAAAGATACCGCCAGATGCACCCGATTCTTTCCTGTAAATATGTCGATGTATGGTTGATGCTGTTTGTCCAGAATACGACGACATTACCTTTGCTGCTCTTCCCGTTGGTGCAAGTAAAACCGTTTGAAACTGATTCTTTGGAATAGCGCGTACCAAAGCACTCAACAGGGTTGTTTTACCTGTTCCTGCATATCCTCGTAATAAAAGCGAAAAGTTGTTTGTACCTTTACGTTCAATCAATTGCTCCATTAAGTCAATGGCTTTTGCTTGACTGTTGGTAGGCTGCGCAGGCAAGGCTGCAATAATAGAGTGCGATAAGGACAAATAGGTAGTGTTTACGGATACTAAATTGCAAAAGTATGGAAGAAATAAAAAATGAAATCATCCACAGTTTTGGGAATAAATTACGAATACGCGTTTGCGGCATCTGTATTGAGGATAATAAAATACTTTTAGTAAAACATCATTCTTTAGGGAAGGGTGGAATTTTATGGGCACCTCCTGGGGGCGGAATGGTATTTGGCGAAACTGCTGAAGAAGCGTTAAAAAGAGAATTTATAGAAGAAACGGGCTTAACAATTTCGGTAGAAAAATTCCTTTTCGTTAACGAGTATTTAACGCCTCCACTACATGCAATTGAGTTGTTTTTCCTTATAAAAAAAATAGACGGTATACTTCAAACAGGCCTTGACCCTGAACTGCATAGTGATAGACAAATCATCACGAAGGTGGATTGGCTCTCCTTCGAAGCGTTGAATGCACTACCTTTGGAAGCTGTTCATTCAGTCATACGTGGAATGGACAATCCTGACCAGCTCCTACAACAAAACGGATACTTTAGAACTAGTCCATAAAATATGTTCTTGAAAAGTTTCATTTTTATTAACATATTTATCAACATTATTGTTAAAGTGCAATAAAAAGTTTAATTTTAAAGAATTTAGAATAAAAAAGAGTCAAAGAATACAATTTCTAACTACACACTTGTTCACATTTTAAGGTGCATAACATGATTTCAGAAGTTTCTGTACGTTATAAATTAACCAACTCGATCAAGGACAGCACTCGATTTGAAACAGATAATTTGGCAAAATACCATTTATCGTTCCAAATTAATTTTGATCTTTTTCGAATTTGTGTGATTGATAGTGAATCAAATCGTTGTTTGTTACTAGAAGATTATAGCTTTCAAAACATCTACTCTACTTCTGATTTACTTGAACAATTAGAAGTACTCTTTGAAGATCATATTTTAATAAAAGCAGGTTTTTGGAAATCCATCACCGTAGGTATTAAAAATACACAGTTTTCACTTGTACCTGAATCGTTGTTTGAAAAAGATTATTTGAAAGAATATCTTTCGTTAAATACAACCTTAGATAAAGAACCGGGCGAAGAATACCATTTCTTTAAACAAAAACATGTTGAGGCTGTAAATATTTTTGCAACGAACGAACGGTTAACAGCTTGGTTCAACAACATGTATCCATTGAAACAAATTCGCTACGTACACCACTCTGCACCTATGATTGAAGCAATTATGCTTCAAAAAGATACAGCTAAAAATGAGCATTCTATATTTGTTTTAGTAGAACAACATTTTTTAACCATTGTTGTAAAACAAGGTAAAAAATTAATTTTCTGCAACAGTTTTACATTCAATACCAGCGAAGATTTTGTATACTTCATCTTATTTGTTTTTGATCAATTAAGTTTGAATCCAGAACAATGTCCCGTTGTAGTATTTGGAGAAATCACGCACGATTCAGAATCTTTTAGTAAATTATACAAATACATCCGAAGACTTTCATTTGGAACAAAACCAGATTTAGTTCGATTTGGATACCAATTTGATGAGCTTTTTGATCATCGTTATTTTGATTTGTATAACATGCATTTGTGCCAAGGTTAAATCTATTCTTTTATGAATAAAATTGCTGTTTTCCCAGGTTCTTTTGATCCATTTACTAAAGGCCACGAAGATATTGTACGTAGAAGTTTACAATTATTCGACAAAGTAATTATAGCTATTGGAAACAACTCTCAAAAGAATCGCTATTTCGATATGGATTTCATCATTCCAAAAATTGAAAGCTGTTTTTTAGATACTCCAAAAGTTGAAGTGAACGTATTTACAGGCTTAACAGCAGAATTTGCAAAAGAATGTGGAGCTAATTTTTTAATCAGAGGTTTGCGCAACACAACCGATTTTGAATACGAAAACAGTATTTCGCAAGCCAATAAATATTTGTGGAAAGATCTTGAAACCGTATTTATGATAACAAGTCCACATTTGGCGTATATTAGTTCAAGCCTTATTAGAGACATCCATAAATATAAAGGGGATGTAAGCGGGTTTCTACCTTACGAGCTCGGAGTGTAAGGTATAATATTCATCTACGACATCCTGGATAGATGCATAGGAGTTTTTTACAGAACGGATCACATCCTTGTAATGCATCCATTTTACTTCCTCAATAAACTCTGCTAATTGCGGCTGCATATTTGAATCGTCTATACAATTCATCTCATACCAATCCGTACGTTTTAAAATACGTTTTCCTTTGCGTACGTAAGCATGCCAAACAGAACAAATTTTATCGCGTACTTCAACTTTAATGCTGCACTCCTCTTCTACTTCGCGTTTGGCACACTTAATAGATTCTTCACGTTTTTTGGCTTTCCCTTTAGGTAAATCCCATTTACCCAATCTAAAAATCATCAACACTTTTTCTTGTTTCCGAACAATCCCGCCACTGGCTTTGATAATCTTAAATTGATCTTTTATAAATTCAACCATAAATTCATAATTATCAACCGCCAAAGTAATGGATTCTAACTTCTTCATACGTTTTAATTCCATAAGGCGTATCAAGCGTTCTAGCTGTCTGGCTGTAGCTTGCTTAATCAATACCTTGCCAACAAGATTGATAGATAAAAGCTCTTCATTTGCTTCAAATGTCGTATTGTATTCATACACAGGAAGTGATGGTACATATTGTATGACCTTGATTCGTTTATCGTTAATAAAAAGTTTCATCTATACGGCGCTAATTGTAAGCAAATTATTAAAGTAATGGGGAATTAAAAAGAATCAACAGAAGGATTTATGAACAGATGCATACGATTGTACATTAAATAATGAAAATGTGTTAAATTTGGGACGTATTTATCATTTTCATCTATTCATGAATTACACGAAAGAAGTTGCCTTATCGCTTTTAAAAATAGAAGCAGTACGCTTACGACCTGAAGAACCGTTCAAATGGGCTTCTGGTTGGAACTCTCCCATCTATTGCGACAACCGATTAACATTATCGTTTCCTGAATCTAGAAACTTAATACGTGATGGCTTGGTTGATTTAATTAAAACCTACTATCCCGAATGCGAATGTATTGCAGGCGTAGCTACCGCTGGCATACCCCAAGGAGCAATTATTGCAGATACTATGAACTTACCCATGATTTATGTACGCCCGAAGCCAAAGGATCACGGAATGCAAAATTTGATAGAAGGTAAAATAACCAAAGGACAAAAAATTGTTGTGGTTGAAGATTTAATCTCTACTGGCGGAAGTTCTTTAAAAGCTGTAGAAGCTTTAAAAGAAGGCGGCTTCGAAATATTGGGCATGATCGGAATTTTCACCTACGGTTTCCAAATAGCTGCACAAAATTTTCAAGAAGCAGGTGTTGCATTGCACACCTTATGCAATTACGATGAATTGATTAAAGAAGCAGTTGCAAATAGGTATGTTAAGGAAGATCAATTAGCTACCTTAAGTGAATGGAGAAAAAATCCACATCTTTGGAAAAAATAAAACTTTCTTATATAAAATGAGCGACTAATATTAGTCGCTCATTTTATATAAGAAAGAAATGATTAATATATTCTGTATGTCATGTTGTGGCTCGTTTACACACCCGAATATATGGATAGTAAAATGGTAGCTTACATTTTTAATTTTTATTTTGATAGCAGAGCTCAGCTGTACTTATATATGCAGAACAATACCTAACCCAAGTATAAAGCTTCTTTGATGCTCAAAAGTATTAAAATTAGCATCTATAACAACTTCAACTTACCGGCCTTACCTTTAATTTTTATTGGTATTGACAAGCCTGCTTTTGAATCATTTGTCAATCCTTCGGTTTTTGGTTTCTTTTTCAAATTTTTAACAGGCAATAACAAATAATATTCTGATTCTCCATCTGGTTGTATAACCACATCTAAATAGAAATATAAAATGTTAGTCACAAATAATGTCCGTGGTATTTCAATGACATTGTTTTTCATAATTACTGACGTCGAGATATTTTCAAAAGTAACGCGCTTTAAATCTTTTTCATCAAATCCTACTTTTGCAAGAATCATTAAGGGCTCTACTTCAACTAACTCCAATTTATTTATATCTAAATCACCATGCACTAAAATGGAGTTCGTATCTAATTCTAATGTAGAACTAAATTTAAAAAATGAATTGACATTACCACTTACAATACCCTTTACATTATTAGCTGTTAGTGTTTTTTGTTTGAAATTATTAAATGCACTAAAAACTTTATCAATGTTGAATTTATGCATACGCAAATTCGTATAACAGTGTACTTCATTTCGCACAGGTAAAAAATTACTAACTATTTTTAATGTTCCCCCAAAAGAATTCATGGATTCTGTAATTTCCACTTTCTTCTGATTCATTTTCATGTTTAATACGATATTACCCCCATGATAATTTCTTGCATACAAATTATGTACCTCTCCTTTTAGGTTAGCCTTTAAACCATACGGCAAATTGAAAGTGTTATTCTGAACAAATTTATTTTTATTTTTCGTATCTGATTTTTTAGGTTTTTCAGAGGAATTAAAATCATTAAAATAAAACCGCTCGGAAGTAAAAGCAATATCCATTTCCAAACCAGTTGTATCTCTAAATACAGAATTGAATAGCTGATTTGCAGTACCTGTAAGTGTTAAATCGGATTTTCCTGCTTTAACAATAAGTTTATTCATTTTTACAACATCTTTATTGAAATCAATTTTTCCAGCGATGTCATCAAAACCAAAATTCAATTTATTGAGCTTTAATTTTAAATGGTTTAATTCAATATTCCCAAACATATCGGGGGTTTCGGACTTTTTCCCTAATATATATTCCAACTTACCGTCGTAGGTAATATCTAAATTCATATTTCCAGCTACGTCAGAATAATCTTTAAAATTTATTAAATCAAATAGTGTCTTACCGCTTAATGATAAAAGCAAATTAGACTTCAATGTTGGATCTTTAAAGTTTTTTACCAAAATCTGTTTTGAACGAATGGAATCTGTAGCATTAATTCTAGCAGAAAAATCTTTTAAATCAATGGAGTAATCATCCAATTCGATGCTTTTATTGGAATTTAAGTTGCCACTGAAACGTACGTGATGTATATGTGCGTTAATTTTTTCATTCTGAATTTCTAAGCTATCTGTAGTAAAATCAATTGAAAAATCAGGTTGATTACCTGGCAATAAACTAACTTTAATGAGTCCATTAGCTGAGATTTTACCTTTCAAATTCAATGGCTTAATTTTTTTCGTCCATCGTTCAGCAATTAAACCAAAAACATTTTGAATGTCTGCATCTTTCATTTTTACATTTAACGTTAAAAATGAATTCTTTCTAAAGTCGATAGTGCCATTACCCATATAATTATTTTCACCACTCATCAAGATACAATCTGTGAATGAAAACATTTTTGCTCGCATATCAAATGAGAATTTAAAATCAGCTTTTAAATGTGCGTCTTTAAATAAGGTTCCAGGTTTAAGCGTCACCTCTTTTGAATAGAGCATACCGATTAATTCACCAGATAATACGTTATCTTTAAAATTCAATTCTGTTTCGATATTTGAAAATGTCATTTCAACCCTCTTAGGCTTGAATTTATTTTCATAAAAAATACGGATATTTTTAAATTTTATATTCTTAATATCAAAACTACTAATACTCTTAGAATCTTCTTTTGTAGTATCTTTTTTTAAAACAATATCAAAATCTTTTTTACCAAGTGAATCTACACGTAAATCTAAAGAGCCATTGGCAACCAATATGCCATCGACTTTAAAGTTTTTGATAAAAATATTATAAGGGGAAAATAAAACTCTTAATTTTTCAAGTTTTAAAAGAGGTATCTGACTTGAATCTGATTTGGGAATCAATAATTCAGATAGACTAAATGATACGTATGGGAAATTTGTAAATGCTGAAATACTTATATCTCCAATCTTCATTGGTTTTATTAAATTCTTATTTACTTCAGATACAACTCTATCTTCAATCTCTTTTTTATAATAGATAGATATGAGAGATATGGCTGTAAAATAAAACACAATAACCGATGCAGCTATAATAAGCGCTTTTTTAAATAAATTCAAAATATTGGCTTTTTTGTGTTGGTATATTTCATTAAATACAAATATCGTTTAGTCTTAGTAAATAAGTTTACATGAACTAAGAATTTAATTACATCTCTACCACAATAGGGACGTTTTTATGCCAATTAACTCAAAAGACATTTGAAACCAGTATAAAGAGTAAAATTTAAAGGATTTGCAGTATAGTACAATAAATTGGTTACTACTAATAATAATAATATATTACTAAGTATTCAATTCTAGGTCATTTACATTATTCCATGAACCCCCGATTTTTAATTTGGATTGCAATCGTTTTTAGTAGCCTCCTTTGCGGTGTTTTTTTTTCGACTCGTTTAAAAAATACACATCACAAAGAAGTACAATTTTCTTTTTTAAAATACGATGTAGAAATACAAGAGAAAAATATGGGTTGGATGACCTGTGAAAAAAAAAGATCTGAATCAGATCCAATTATGACAAATTATATAGTCAATTCAAAAGTAGTGGTCAATATGATTAACACATATACCATACAATTGAATTCTTTATCTACTTATAAAAATACCGATTTATTCTATGCTAATTATTCTACAAAAGTAAACGGTGATACCCAATCATTTTGTACCATCAATTGGGATGGCAGTAGATACGCAGGTTGGGATGGAGATGAAAACATTGTTATTGAATCTCAAAAAATAAACTATTCGATTGGGAATATTTATTATAAAGAACCTCTTAGTCAAACACAGATATTCTCTGAAAAATATATGGAGATGTGTCCCATCTCTAAATTAGGTGATTATTATATGGTATCATTTCCAGATGGTAAATCAACCCTTTATAAATATCAAAATGGAATTTGTGTTTGGGCCGAAGTCCGACAAAAATTATATAAAATCATCTTCAGGTTAAAAGAAATAAAATAATTTTATTTCTTTTCAACACTAATAATTTACATGAAAATAGGCTTAGTTTCAGATACTCACTCCTACCTCGATCCTACTATATTTGACTATTTCAAAGATTGCGATGAAATTTGGCATGCAGGCGATTTTGGTAACGTAACTATTTACGATCAATTAAATGCGTTTAAACCAACTGTTGGCGTATATGGCAATATTGATGGCATTGACGTGCGCATTGTGCTTAAAGAAGATCTTATTATTGAACGTGAAGGTTTAAAAATCTACTTCACACATATAGGCGGTAGTCCGGGCAAATATCCCGCACGTGTAAAACAACAAATGGCATTACACAAACCAGACGTATTTGTTTGTGGACACAGCCATATCTTAAGGGTTGTAAGTGATCCATCGTATAAAAACATGTTGTATTTAAATCCAGGTGCAGCAGGCAAAGAAGGTTTTCACAAGATGCGAACGTTATTGCGATTTGAAATCAATGCAGGAAAAATAACCAATATGCAGGTAATAGAATTGGGTTTACGTGGCAAACAGATATAAAAAAAGACGATCAACTATTGATCGTCTTTAAAATAAGATATGAATGAATTCGATTGAATTAAGCTTGTTTTTTCAATTCTTCTACATCCACGCGACGAATTACAGGAACACTAGTCATTTGTTTGATAACTGCCTGTCTATTATTCGCAACTGCTTTGTTTCTTCTGTCTTTTCTTTTAAGTCTAGTAACTCCCATGTCGGTAATGTTTTTATTCTGAAGGAATGCAAAGATAGTATATTATTGTAATAATAAAAATTCTTTCTACAGAATATCAAATAGGCATTACGAAGTCCTTTTCGTAATTTTAAGCTATAAATAAAGAGAAATTAATGGAAAAACCTTCATTACCGAAAGGAACAAGGGATTTTGGCCCAAGTCAAATGCTTAAAAGGCAGTATTTACTGCAAACAATACGTACAATTTTTACGCGTTATGGTTTTTTACCCATTGAAACGCCTGCAATGGAAAATTTGAACGTTTTGACAGGTAAGTATGGGGATGAAGGCGATCAATTAATCTATAAAATATTAAATTCAGGTGATTTCATAAAAGATATCAACGAGGAACAATTATTAGAGGGTTCAAAAAAGATTTTACCTAAAATCTCAAAAAAAGCCTTGCGTTACGATTTAACAGTTCCCTTTGCCCGACACGTGGTAATGAATCGAAATGAGATTACATTCCCTTTTAAACGCTATCAAATGCAGCCCGTTTGGCGAGCAGATAGGCCTCAAAAAGGACGTTACTGCGAATTTATGCAATGCGATGCAGATGTTGTGGGAACGGATTCCCTATTATGCGAAGCAGAGATTGTCTTGATGATCCACGAGGCTTTTGCAGCACTAGGCATCACCGATTTTATTGTTAAAATAAATAACAGAAAAATACTTACGGGTATTGCAGATGCCATCGGAAAAGTGGGTTGTGAAACCGATTTATGTGTAGCAATAGACAAATTAGATAAGATTGGCCAAGATGCAGTACTTGCAGAACTAAGAACAAAAGATTTTACAGAATTACAATTAACTACTTTACTTCCCATATTTAATCTTAAAGGCACGCATACAGATATTTTCCCAACTCTTCGTACATTATTAAAAGACAGCTCTACAGGTTTAAAAGGAATTGAAGAATTGGAGCGCGTATATGAATTGATTGAAAAATCAGGTTTGCCAAATGCTTTTGTTGAAACAGACCTAACCCTAGCACGCGGATTATCTTATTACACAGGCGCTATCTTTGAAGTAAAGATATTGAATGTGCAAATGGGTAGTGTTTGTGGTGGTGGCAGATATGATAATTTAACAGGTGTTTTTGGCTTGCCCAATGTTTCTGGTGTAGGCATTTCATTTGGAATTGACCGCATTTATGATGTGATGAATGAGTTGAATTTATTTCCATCTCAAGATTCGAATGCTACCAAGTTGCTTATTTGTGCTTTTGATGCACTGACATTTGAGCATGCACTTCCTTTGGTTACAAAACTACGTGCAAAGGGTATAAATACAGAATTGTATCCAGAACCGTTAAAAATCAAGAAACAATTAAGCTATGCAGATGATAAAAAAATCCCATTTGCATTATTAATTGGGGAAGATGAAATGAAATCCAATATTTATTCGTTAAAGAATATGATTACTGGGGAACAATTTAACGTGAACCTAGATGATACCATACAAAAAGTGTTAGCTCATGCTTAAAAAAACGCCCTTCTATTTTTATTTGATTTTTTTGCTGTTGTCATCAACTGTATTAAAAGCACAAACTGCTTGTTTCGTCCCCTCTGCATTGAAAGGCTGTGCGCCATTCAATATTACATTAGATGCAAGTTGTGCTGTTTATGATGCAACGAGTGTTACACCCCAATACAATTACGATTATCTCAATCACCCAGGTGGTACATTTTTTACAACCTCCACATCGCACCCATATACCGCGCCTGGTACCTATAGGATTTTGCAATTTATTGGCACTCTTGCAACGCAAAAATTCGTAGACATTATTATTGTTGCATCCCCAGATCCTATTTTTACCTTAAAATCGTGTATTGGGAGAAGTGTTGATTTAACTATCGCAGATCCTATTTACGATAAATTTGAAATCAATTGGGGAGATGGAAGCCCAGCTGTGACCGTATTGCCAGCAACAACTACCAATCATTCATATACAACAGATGGTAGTAAATCGATCACAGTTAAAGGAATCTTTTTACCAAATTCTTCTTGTGCATCTGCAAACAAATCTATTTATGTGTTACAATCCATTATTAAACCAGATTTAACACAACTGAAAGTACTAAAACAACATTCAACGTTAGGAAAAATTGAGTTAACGTATAATGCAACGGTCGGACAAGAATATAATATCGAACGAAGCGTTAACGGAGGTGCTTATACAATAATTAATCCCACTCCGATTACAGGGACAGGTGTCCAAACATATACGGATGCGAATTTAAATACCCAATCAAATGTATATCAATATAGAATTGTAACCTTTGACGACTGTAGTGCAACAAGTACATCCGACCCCATTTATTCTATAGTCATTAAAGCCACTCCAACTAACGCATTAAATACCGTCACTTGGAATGGCAACCCTAGTGTGACTTTATTTAATTTAAAAAGAAACAATGTAAGTCAAACACTAGCCACACCTACATCCACTTCATTTACAGACAATTCAGTTGTGTGTCTAACATCTTATTGTTACAATACAACAGCCACATTATCTACAAATACCTTATCAGGCGCGCCACAAAAATCTATTTCTATAGATACATGTATCATTGCCCAGTCTACCAATATCCCACCTAAAATAGACAATGTAAATTCTACTATTTTGGGAAATACTGCAACTATTAACTGGACTCCTGCAGCACCTGGCATAACCCATAAATTATACCAATCAATAAATGGTGGTTCATATAGTTTGCTAACACAAACAACAGGAATCACGTATTCTTATATCCTGCCAAATTTAAATTCAACATATTGTTATCAAATAGACTATACAAATTTATGTGGTAAAGATGCTCCAAAATCGCAAAGCACTTGCCCTGCTATTTTAGAAGGCACTTTAACTGGCACATCCATTACGCTTAATTGGTCTGTTTACGGAGGATTCAATGGTACTGGTGTAAAAGAATATAAGGTTCAAAAATTAGATCAAAATAATGTGGTAGTATCTGAGGTATCTGTTGGTCTATCAACAACATTTACAGAAACGGTTAACTTAACAGATCCCTTTGTAAACTATAGAATAATAACAATACCTACGGATCCAACATTCGCAACTACGTTTTCAAACAATGTTTTATTTAAATTTGAAGCAGAGATTTTTGCGCCAGATATTTTCACTCCCAATGGTGACAATTCTAACGATATTTTTATTGTAAAAGGCCGCTTCATTAAAGATTATTCAATAACCATTTTTTCTCGTTGGGGCGAAGTAGTATATGTTGGCACAGACATCACCCAAGGCTGGAATGGATTAAACAATTTTACGTATGCACCAGAAGGCGCATATACGTACAAGATTGTTGCATCCGATGTCAATAATAAAGAATTCACAAAAACTGGAACAATAACTTTATCGCGATAATTATGAGTATGTTTGATATGATGGGCATGATGGGAAAAGTTAAAGACATGCAAGCCCGTATAAAAGAAATTAAAGAAAGTCTCGTACATCTTACAGCTGATGGCGAATCAGGTGCAGGCTTGGTTAAAGCATTTGTAAATGGTAACAAACAAGTACTTCGTTTAGAAATCGATCCTTCACTACTAAAAGAAAGCGATCAAAGCATTCTTCAAGATTTGATTGTTGCAGCAGTAAATCGAGCAATGAAAAATATTGATGAAAAAACACAGCAAGAATTTAAAGATAAAACAGCAGGCTTAATCCCAAATATACCTGGTATGGATTTAGGCAGCATGTTTGGAATGTAATGAATAACTCTACTGCAATTGTTATCTTAAATTGGAATGGGGTTGAACATCTTAAAACCTTTCTCCCTTCGGTTGTTGCGCATTCTCAACAAGCTGAAATAATCATTGCAGACAACGCATCCACAGACAATTCCATTCATTGGCTAAAAACAAATTATCCGCTACTAAAAATAATAACTCTATATCAAAATTATGGGTATGCGGGTGGCTATAACGAAGCATTAAAATGTGTTGATGCAGAATATATCGTATTGCTCAATTCTGATGTGGAAGTCACTGCTGGTTGGTTAGATCCGCTTATTCATTGCTTAGACAACAACCCATCCATTGCAGCATGCCAACCTAAAATAAAAAGCTACTCTGATAAAAAATATTTTGAATACGCCGGTGCTGCGGGTGGCTACATAGATTATATTGGTATTCCTTTTTGTAAAGGAAGAATTATAGATACTACAGAAATAGATTCAAATCAGTATAATGAATCCGCTCCTATATTCTGGGCAAGCGGTGCTTGTTTGTTCATTCGAAACGCTGTTTTTAAAAAAGCGAATGGTTTTGATGCAGACTTCTTTGCACACATGGAAGAAATTGATTTATGCTGGAAAATACACAGATTAGGATATAACATTCAATACATTGCCGAAAGTACTGTATACCATTTAGGTGGTGCAACATTGCATAAATCAAACCCGAAGAAAACATATTTGAATGTGCGTAACTCATTATGGATGTTACAAAAGCATTTACCTACTAATAAATTAATACCTATTCTTTTTTCTCGAATGTTGTTAGATGGTGTAGCTGCTTTGAATTTTTTACGTATAGGGCAAGGAAAATATTTAGTAGCTATTTTCAATGCACATATGTCCTTTTATTTTAGTGGCAAAAACAAAGGCAAGAGAAAAGCGTTAAGTCACCTTCCCTATTATTATAACAACGCAACGCTAATTCTTAAAAAATCAATTATTGGTTTGTATTATTTAAAAGGAAAGAAAACATATTCTTCTATTTTTAAGTAGAGTGATTCATAAATGAAAGAGTTTTAAAAATCTTTTTTTACTTAGTTTAATAATTTAAAATTCAACGCCGTTTAGATAAATTCTAATGTGTATAGGATTTCTTGTTTTCACAACTGAAAGCCTAGTAATAATGTTTTATTGATCTATCTTGTAACTCTCAAAGTATCTGCAAAGTGATTGAAAAACATAATTATTATTCGCTAGAAACCGTATGGTTTTTCTTTAAAAGTAACACCCAAATTACTTACTAATAATTTCCATTTCAACTCTACGATTTAATTTACGTGTGACTTCCCATGTATTATCCGCAATTGGATAATCCCCCCCATAACCAACTGTTTCAATCCGGTTTCCATTAATTCCTTTTTCAACCAAATAGGCTTTCACTTTTTCAACACGTTGTTGAGACAAGACCACATTTAAAGTTGAATCGCCTTGGTTATCAGTGTGGCCAATAAATCGAATTCGAATCGAATCATCCCTTAGTAGCCAAGCAACAATAACATCTAATTCTGTTTTAGCATTCGGCAGTAAATCAGACTTACTTTGTACAAATAAAATATTTTTTAATATTACCCGATCATTTTTAACTGCAGGCATTGTATCAATTACTGTAGACGTTGTTTTTTTATATTGAATAACATACACACCCTGATCGGTGGAATCGTTTTTATGTAATTCAATCCCATATTCTGACAAGGCTACTTTACGTTGAGGAACGGGTGGCTTGGTATAATCCTGATGCATGATAGTGGCAATTTTTTCAGGATGTTTATATCCATCTGGCATCGTTTTGATATATATCAATGAAATATCATCTAAGGCCAAATCATTGCCGCGTTCATTTGCATTTAAATTTTCAATACAAATACGTACAGGTCCACTATGTTCTCCGGAGTACCACGTAGCAGAAGCATTGAGCCATCGAAACATATGATAAAAATCACGTTCAATTAAAATTTCTTCGCTTCCAATCGTTACTCTTATTTTAGGATCATTCCCTTTAACATCGCCATTTTCAAATGCAAAATTTGTTTTAGGAGGAAGTAATCTATATATGTTGCAAAAAAAGACACTGAAATCATACTCTGAATTGGGAAGCACATTCACTTTAGTACACCATGCTTCTTCTCCTCGCATGCCATCCGAATTTATAACCATAAACATTCCATAGCCATTAGGTGTATGGTCTCCCCCTTCAGGATTTTTAAAATCTTTATACAGTATGGCTGCATTGTCAGTTATAGAATAATAGCCAGGAGGTGCAGATGTTTTTGAAAATAAAAAGGAACTTTCGAATCCTTCATTCCCCATTTCAAATGAACCATTTGGAATAATATTTTGGGAAGGTTGTGCTACTAGAAAAAAATAAATGTTAAAGAAAAACAAACAATTAATAACTGTTATAACACTTACTTTCTTTTCGAACACATTCATTTACACGACTAATTAGGGATATTGAATTAATGTTCTTTAAACGTTTAAATTCAGAAACAATTATATGTCCCAAACAGGTTTTCTGTTTTTTCTTAAATGTTTGTGGATATTCATTAAAAAAGCCAAACCCATATAAATGAGTATTGGAGAACCAAATGTTAAAAAAGATACATAAATAAAAAATAAACGAATACTTGAGGTAGCAATTCCAAATCGCTCACCCCAATAAGAACATACACCATATGCCCTAGATTCAAAAAAAGAACTGACTTTATTCATATAATTTGATTCAATATTGCTGTTACTTATAAAATTAATCATTTTTTTGATAAAAATCACAAAATTAAACTAAGATTTGGTTGTTTTAGATTGCTGATAAGAGTATTTTCGCATATAAGGAAACTATACAACTATGATATTAAATAGACAAAACGTAACAGTAGTAGCATTAATGGCGGCTGGTATGTTAGCTTTTAACTCTTGCTCTTTGAAGCAAATGGTTAAGATGGCTAAAGACCAAGAATTAACAGTAACACCTTCTCCTTTAGAGGTTCATGGTGACAGTGTAGCATTTGATATATCTGCAACATTACCAGTTAAAATGCTTAAAAAGAATAAAATTTATTCTGTAGCATCTTTTTATAAAATTGGAGATGAAAAAATTGAATTAGGATCTTTTGATTTCGTTTCAACTGAATTTCCAGATGCTAAAACAGCTACTCCCAAAATAACAAAACACCAATCTTATGCATACAAGCAAGAAATTGGTAATGGCGATTTAGTTGTAATTGGTTCTGCTTCAAACTTAGACAAAACAAAAGTTAAGTCTACAGAAGAAATGCCAATAGCAAAAGGTTTAATCACAACTTCTCGTTTGGTTAAATCTTATTCTTATGTTGCATATGCTGATCACGGTTACAACAACAAAGAAGAATTGGTTCCAGCAACTGTAAACTTCTACTTTGAGCAAGGGAAATCAGTTTTGAGAAAATCAGAAATGAAAGGTCAAAATGCTAAATTTTTAGATGCATTCATCACTGCAAAAAATGTAACTCGTACAATCAGTGTAATTGGACAACACTCTCCAGAAGGTACTGAAACGAAAAATGCAAATCTTGCAAACGAGCGTTCAGCTGTTATTGAAAAGTATGTTAAAGGTAGAATGAAATTCTACAAACAAGATTCAATTATCAATACAATCCAATTTGTAGCTAAAGGTGACATTAAGGATTTCGAACCAATGAAAGCTGCTATTGAAAAGGATGCAAAATTGTCTCCTGAGCAAAAATCAGAAATTTTAAATATCATCAACGGAAGTGGTGACTTTACTGCTAAACAAGATCAAATTGCAAAATTACCATACTACAACAAATTGGTATTAGCTCACTTATACCCTTCTTTACGTACTGCTAGAACTGAAATCTGGACTGTTAAGCCTAAGAAATCAGATGCTGAAATTACGTTATTAGCAGGTCAAATAACTTCAGGTAAAGTATCTGTAGATACATTAAACGCAGAAGAATTAGCATATGCTGGTACATTAACTCCAATTCTTTCTGAAAAAGTTGCTATCTATGAAGCTTTAATCAAGAAAACAGATAGCTGGGTTGCTTATAACAACTTAGGTGCAGTTTATGTAGAAATGGCTAAAGTTGAAGTTGATCAAAACAAAAAAACGGATTTGGTTAATAAAGCAATCAACACTCTTGAAATGTCTCTTAAGAAACAAGAAAGTGGTGAAGCTCATGTAAACTTAGCTTCTGCATATATGTTATCTGGTGTTCGTGAATCTTCTCGTGACCAAGCAAACAAAGCAGTAGCTTCAAATGCTACAGATGCAGTTAAAAAAGGTGCTAATGGTATCTTAGGTACATTAGATGTTAAAGACGGTAAATATGACATCGCTTTACAAGATTTATCTAAATCAAACGATTCTCTTGAAGTTAAATTCAACTCTGCTCTTGCAAGTTTATTGAAAAGAGACTTCAATACAGCTAAAGCTGGTTTTGCTAACTATACTGCTGCTGCACCGAAAGATGCTTCTGGTTTCTACTTAGCTGCTGTTACTGCTGCACGTCAAAAAGACGAGGCTTCTTTAACTACAAACTTACAAAAAGCAAAAGCTTTAAGCTCTAAATGGGGCGAAAGAGCAGTTTCTGATATGGAATTCTACGATTACTGGAATTCTGACAATTTCAAAAACGCATTGAAATAATTCATATCCTTATAATAAAAAAACCTCTACATAATGTAGAGGTTTTTTTTTGCTTAAAAACGTCTATTTCTACGTTTTATAATGGCTTTATCTTTGGAATTGCAGGCAATTTATTTATTTTTGCTTGCTTGATATTTATTGAACATACGATATGAGAGAAATACAATTCCGTGAAGCGCTTCGTGAAGCGATGAACGAAGAAATGAGAAGAGATCCTAATGTGTTTTTATTAGGTGAAGAAGTAGCTGAATATAATGGAGCATATAAAGTAAGTCAAGGAATGCTTGATGAATTTGGTGCAAAGCGTGTTATTGACACACCAATTTCTGAATTAGGTTTTACTGGTATTGGTATAGGCGCTGCAATGAATGGCCTACGTCCTATTGTAGAATTCATGACATTCAATTTCTCTTTAGTAGCAATTGATCAAATAATTAATGGTGCGGCTAAAATCATGTCTATGTCTGGTGGTCAATATACGGCACCGATAGTATTTAGAGGACCAACAGGTAACGCAGGGCAATTAAGCTCACAACACTCTCAAAACTTTGAAAATTGGTTTGCAAATACTCCTGGATTGAAAGTAGTAGTACCTGCAAACCCATATGATGCAAAAGGTTTGTTAAAATCTGCGATACGTGATAACGACCCCGTTATTTTTATGGAGTCTGAAGTTATGTATGGCGATAAAGGACAAGTACCTGAAGGGGAATACTTAATTCCAATTGGTGTAGCAGATGTTAAACGCGAAGGCAAAGACGTTACAATTGTTTCTTATGGCAAGATATTAAAAGTGGCTTTACAAGCTGCTGAAGACCTAGCTAAAGAAGGTATTTCGGCTGAAGTAATAGACTTACGTACGGTTCGTCCGATTGACTTTGAAGCAATCGTTAACTCTGTTAAGAAAACAAATAGATTGGTAATCGTTGAAGAAACATGGCCATTAGCAAGTATCTCTTCTGAGATTTCCTATCATGTACAACGTTATGCATTCGACTACCTAGATGCACCCGTAATGCGTGTAACTAGTCGTGATTTGCCACTTCCATACGCACCTACTTTGATTGAAGCAATTCTTCCAAATGTAAAACGTACGATTGATGCAGTAAAATCAGTTATGTATCAAAATAAATAATCAACAATTATACCTCATAAAAAAAAGGAATCCTCTTTTGTATATACAAAAGAGGATTCCTTTTTTTTATGATCAAAATGAAGCAATAATTTATCGCTTCATTAGAGTCTCTGTGATATCTATAATGTCTTGCGTTGGAATTTGGTAGGCAATAAAATTACCAGCCAATACTGTTAAAGAAGCAATGGTTGTGCCTAGTTTGCAGGTTGAATCCTTGGTTCTCCCAACGAGTTTCCCCGCTAATACTTCACCATACTTCAAATAAGACAAACTACCTTTTTTTAAACGAGTCAATACGGTTTTGTTATTTAACTCGTCCGACAATTCTTCAAAATTCATAGCTATAAATTGTTATAATTGTTACTAGTATATTATACTACTTAGACGAATGAAAGGTTTAGATATTGTTCTATGTAGTATAAAAATCTATTTATTGAATATCGGAATTTTCATGAATGAAATCAACTATTATTTCTCAAAAAATAATTATTTT
>NZ_CALMGQ010000150.1 GCF_937863595.1 uncultured Cytophaga sp. | reverse complement strand
TTTAATTCTTTTTTTTTTTTTTAACGAATAAGGCCGACTATTTATTTGATAGGCACACTTTGCATTTAAAGATTTTTCAAAGTTAATAATAAAATGGATAATTTTAAGATTCCATTTTATTATTAACATAAATAAAAAAGCCTTCCAATAAATTGGAAGGCTTTACACACGTAGAGAGAGAGGGATTCGAACCCCCGGAACCTCGCAGTTCAACGGTTTTCAAGACCGCCGCATTCGACCGCTCTGCCATCTCTCTATGCTAATCATAGATAACAGTGTTGTCTAATGAGGATGCAAAACTATGCATTTTATGGGAATTCACAAACTTCTTTCATTGATTTTTTTTAAATAATATCAACAATTAAGTTATGAAGTGGGTAAGTTATAGAATATGAGGGATTTTAGCGTTTGCCTCCTCTTGAAAAAAACCAGAATCAACAGCAATACGTGTCTTGTTAGAGGCATTTAATTCCCTCCAAATAAAAAAATGGCATATTGGAAATTATAGTCCATAGTCCTCTACTCTTTATTTTTTATTTACATTTGGTTTATGTTGGATTCACCTAAAATAGAACTTGAATTCTATCGTAAAATGAAAGAGAAAACCATTTCCTTTTTTCAATCGGTATATGAAGTAGTTGTGCTAATACCTTATGGAAGGGTAACTACTTATGGAGCAATCGGTAATTATTTAGGCATGAAATCTTCTGCACGTATGGTAGGATGGGCAATGAATGCCTGCCATTCAAACAAAAACATACCAGCTCATCGTGTAGTAAATAGCAGTGGATTACTAACTGGCAAACATCATTTCGGACATCCCAAAGAAATGGAAGAACTCCTTCAAAAGGAGGGTATTGAAATTGAAAATGGAATTAAAATCATCCGATTCAAAGACGCATTTTGGGATCCGAGCGAAGAATTACTGTAAATCTATTTTTCCTTTTTAGTAGATATGACATACATTCCAGCATACGTAATTATGCCATTAATAAGTAGGTCTTCAAATGCTGTTTTATAGTCAAATACTTCTTTTAACCCATATACTACACACAAGGTTAAAACGGGCGACAATACACAAATAAAAGGTACAACACCATCCTTCACACTTCTTTTACTTATAATGCCAAAAGCGAACATCCCCAGTAGTGGCCCGTAGGTGTATGCAGCAGCTTTCAATACCATTACAATTACCGTAGTGCCTTGGTTGAATTCTTTAAATAATACGATGATTATAAAAAATAAAACCGAAAAGCCTACATGCACATAGGTACGCACGCGTGCTTTGTTTTCTTTTTTATGTTTATTGAAATTTAAAAAATCGATACAAAATGCTGTGGTCAAAGCGGTAAGCGCTGAATCTGAACTTGCATAGGAAGAGGCTGTAATACCCAATAAGAAAAACACGCCAGCAATTACGCCCAAACTTTTCAATGCCAACATCGGATAGAAGAAATCTGTTTGTGTAGGGATTTCTATGCCTTTTTCTCCCGCATACATATACAACAATGCCCCTAATGTTAAAAACAATAAGTTTACGGCTACAAGAACAACAGAAAACCAATACATGTTTTTTTGTGCTTCGCCTAGATTTTTACACGTTAAATTCTTTTGCATCAGATCTTGATCTAGGCCAGTCATAGCAATCGTAATAAGCACCCCAGAAATAAACTGCTTCCAAAAGTAATTTGATGCGCCAATTTCTTCAAAATGAAAAATGGTAGAATACTTACTTTCATGAACTTTATGAGCCATTTCAACCACTCCCCAACCCAATTGTTGAGAAATAACGACGACACTTATGATTACAGCACCTACTAAAAATAAGGTTTGAAAGGAATCCGTCCAAACAATTGTTTTTACACCTCCCTTAAAGGTATAAATCCAAATGAGCGCAATGGTAATTCCAACTGTTACTGCAAATGAAACCCCTAAATCTTTGAATAAAAAGGTATGTAATACTTCAGCAGCTAAATACAATCGCAACGAAGAGCCTAGTGTACGGGATAAAAGAAAAATTGCGGAACCTGATTTATAGGACCAATATCCATACCGTTCTTCTAAATAGGTATAAATTGATACCATATTGGATTTGTAATAAATAGGCATTAAAACACCAGCCACTACAAAATAGCCCGCCATATTCCCTAATATTAGCTGGAAATAAGAAAAGCCATTCGCATTTACCATTCCGGGTACAGAAATAAATGTCACTCCAGAAACGGAAGTCCCAATCATACCAAAAGCAACTAAGTACCAAGCAGACTGTTTGTTGCCGGTGAAAAAAGCATCAGAATCTGCATTTCTGGATGTCAGCCATGCAATAAATAACAAAGCGGCAAAATAGGCACCCAGAATTCCAATAATTAAGGAAATAGTCATATTATTCTAGATTAAAATCCCACAAAATTGTCCTTTTTTTATTATATTTGCTATACACCTTACCGAAAGAATTATGAATCGTATTCTAAATCATTCGTTTCCATTTCAACATCAAGAAGAAGTTGCTGTTATGGAAGAAGAAGTTCAAACTTCTGATATGAATGCCCTTATTGTTTATAATGATGACGTGAATACATTTGAGCATGTCATCCAAATGTTAATGTCAGTTTGTGCACATACTCCAGAACAAGCGGAACAATGTACCATGTTAATTCACTACAAAGGTAAATGCTCTGTCAAAGTTGGTTCTTTTAATGAACTTAAGCCCATGCGACAAGGTTTGTGCGATAAAGGTATTTCTGCGGAAATAGAATAATCACACAACACATTCACTCCTATTTCTTGTTTTACCTATCTTATAATCTATGAATTTTCCTTCTAAATTATTAGAAGAAGCAGTATTAGAAGTTTCCAAACTACCTGGAATCGGAAAGAAAACAGCTCTTAGATTAGTATTGCACTTATTAAAAAAGGAAAACAAAGATTCAGAAAGTTTAGCGCATGCTTTACTTAATGTCAGAGCAAATATTAAGTACTGTGAAAAATGCCACACCATATCCGATCATTTAATCTGTGATATTTGCAACAGCAAAAGTAGAGATCAACGTATTGTTTGCGTAGTTGAAGATATTAAAGATGTACTAGCTATTGAAAATACGAATCAATATTTTGGGGTTTATCACGTTTTGGGTGGAGTCATCTCACCGATGGAACGTATTGGACCAGATCAGCTAACAATAAATTCATTA
Source organism: uncultured Cytophaga sp. (assembly GCF_937863595.1). Classification (GTDB taxonomy): domain Bacteria; phylum Bacteroidota; class Bacteroidia; order Cytophagales; family Cytophagaceae; genus Cytophaga. The sequence continues at coordinate 9,981 of NZ_CALMGQ010000150.1, read as the reverse complement.
ATTGAACGTATACTAACCGATACCGAAATTAAAGAAGTAATATTAGGGCTTAGCCCAACTATGGAGGGTGATACAACTGCATTCTTTATTACCAAGAAACTAAAATCTTATCCCATCAAAATAAGTACAATAGCAAGAGGAATTCCTTTTGGTGGCGAGTTGGAATATATGGATGAAGTTACACTTGGTAGAAGTATTGCAACCCGTACTCTTTTTGAAAATAAAGAAGATTGAAACAATTAAGTATTATAATTGTAAATTATAATGTGTGCCATTTTTTAGAACAGGCACTAATCTCTGTGTCCAAGGCTAGCGCAAATTTGGATATAGAAGTTTTTGTTGTCGATAATAATTCTGCAGATGGCTCTGTAGAAATGGTTAAAGCAAAATTCCCTCAGGTAACACTTATTCAAAATACAATAAACGTAGGTTTTTCTAAAGCAAATAACCAAGCAATTGCCAACGCATCTGGCGAATATGTATTGTTATTAAATCCGGATACAGTTATAGAAGTTGACACATTAGAAAAATGCATCAACTTTATGAATGCAAACCCAAATGGTGGTGGTTTAGGGGTAAAAATGATTGATGGCAAAGGTAATTTTTTGGCTGAATCTAAAAGAGGTTTCCCTACTCCTTGGGTTGCATTTTATAAGATCTTTGGCTTAGCAAAATTATTTCCAAAATCCAGGAAATTTGGACGGTACCATCTAGGTTATTTAGATAAAGATAAAACACACGAAATAGAAGTTTTGTCTGGAGCATTTATGTTTTTAAGAAAGTCTGTTTTAGACATAACGGGCTCTTTAGATGAAGATTATTTTATGTATGGAGAGGATATTGATTTATCCTATCGCATTATAAAATATGGATATAAAAATTATTACTTAGCTGACACACGTATTATTCACTATAAAGGTGAAAGTACAAAAAAAACAAGTGTCAACTACGTATTTATTTTTTACAAGGCAATGATCATTTTTGCTCAAAAGCATTTCACGTCTAATAAAACAGGTGCATTTAAAATATTAATTAATGCTGCTATTTATTTCCGAGCATGCATAGCACTTATAAATAGAATAACGGACAAACTGAATCCCATTCTATTGGATACAGTTATCATATCACTTACTCTCACTGGTCTATATTATTTAAAGAATGAGTCCATACATTATAGTGATCCATCTACCCAATTAGTATTTAGGCAAATAATTCCATTATTTACTTTCACTTGGATATGTTCCCTACTTTTTTCTGGCTCTTACAAAAGTGATGTTTCTATAATAAGTTTAATCAAAAGCTTTTTCTTTGGAACACTTATTATAGCATCCTTATCTTACTTTATTGATGAATATAGATATTCAAAAAACTTCTTGATTGAAGGTTCTATTCTTTCTTTATGTGCTGTAATTCTTTTTAGAGGAATCATTCATTGGTTAAAAAATGGTCGATTTGCTTTAGGAGATAATAAAAATAAAAAAATAGTGATTGTAGGTTCCTATGATGAATGTAACCGCATCGATTTATTATTACAAGAATCAAATTATAAATTAAATATTTTAGGTTTTATTACTACAGGAAATAATGCTGACGTAAAAGGTAAATATTTAGGTTTTACAAAGCAGTTGCTAAATATTGTACGTTTATATAAAGTAGATGAGATTATTTTTTGTTCAAAAGATTTACCAGCGAATTCTATTATAGAGTGGATGACTCAAATAGACAACTCGGTTGTGGATTTTAAAATTGTACCCGAAGAAACGAATTTCATTATCGGTAGTAATTCAAAAAATCGCAGAGGAGATTTTTATCAGCTTCAAATAAACCTAAATATTATAGAGGAAGAAAATATTAAATACAAACGAATGCTAGATATATCCTCGAGCATACTATTTTTTATACTATTCCCAATACTTGCCTTGGTAATTGAAAAACCTTCTAACTTCCTACGAAACATATTTAACGTATTTACTGGAAAAAAATCTTGGGTTGGGTTTACGCATACCAATCAGGTTAATCTCCCAAAAATTAAATCGGGAATTATTCATCCATCTATTGCATGTAAGAACGAAGAAAATACAAACACAAAATCTATACAAGAGTTAAATTTCATTTACGCTAGAGACTATAGTTTATTTATGGATATTTCTCTCATAGCAAAGTCATTTAAATACCTGGGCAGATCTTAAGTTGTTAAAAAATGAGACTGACTCCCTACTTCCTCTTTTTAATTTTCTTACTTGGTATAATAGGCAAGGGAGGAATTCTTCTTATCGTTAAAAATTTCAAACCTACTGTTGATTTGCTTTCTGTAAAAAACACAAATACGACTATTGGAATTTGCGAAGATTTAAATGAAGAAACCCATCAAACAATAGACATAAAAGAAAATCACAATTATTATTTAAAATCTTATTTTAACGTAGCTTTATTTTTATCCTTTATTTGCAACAAACACTTACTACGCAAAAGTACATTACTTTTTAAATCACACTTTCAAGAAGTAATTTCTCCCCCACCAGAGGTATAATTTATTTGATACAGACATTGGCGTAAAATATTTAAATACAATATTTCACGCCTGTATTTTCTATGTACTCATTTTAAATTATTAACTATGTTATCAATTAAAGAGACGTTGCAAAACATCCAATCGGGTGTTGTTGTATTTTTAGTTGCATTACCCCTATGCTTGGGTATTGCTATTGCGCAAGACGCGCCACCCATCGCTGGTATTATAAGTGGTATAATAGGTGGCTCTGTTGTTATGTTATTTAGCGGATCTAAATATAGTATCAGTGGACCAGCAGCTGGCTTAACTGCAATTGTATTAACTGCAGTAAATGACCTCGGATCTTTTGAGGCACTATTAACAGCAATGATTGTTGCCGGTGCTATTCAAGTTGTTTTAGGCATTATAAAAGCAGGTATAGTTGGTTATTATTTCCCTTCCTCCGTTATAAAGGGAATGTTATCAGCAATAGGGATTATACTAATAATAAAGCAAATACCTCACCTCGTTGGTTACGATTTAGATCCAGAAGGCGATATGGCTTTCTGGCAGATGGATGGAAGGAATAGCTTTTCAGAGTTATTAAATATGTTAAACTTCTTCACCCCTGGTCCTGCAATAGTAAGCGGCATATCGATAATAGTAATGATATTTTGGTCACCCAAATTCATTCATCCAGATGGGAAGTTATCGTTCATCCCCAATGCACTTGTAATCGTACTCTTGGGAATTATTCTAAATTCTATATTTGAGTACTTTTTCCCAAATCTGTTTATACAACAAGACCACTTGGTTGCATTACCAACAATCAATTCTACGAGTGATTTATACAATAGCTTACGTTTTCCTGACCTATCGGGATTTTCAAATTCAAAAACATATGTTGTTGGTTTTACTATTGCTATTGTTGCAAGTTTAGAATCGCTTTTGAGTTTGGATGCATCAGATAAATTAAAAAAGGTGCTTAAACCAAGTTCTCCTAATAGAGAATTGATTGCTCAAGGATTAGGGAATTTAGCTTGCTCTGCTGTTGGAGGAATTCCTGTAACATCCGTTATCGTTCGTAGCTCTGCCAATATAGCTGCAGGAGCTTCAAATAAATTATCTGGATACGTACATGGTTTTCTATTGCTCGTAAGTGTATTGGTATTTCCCGATGTATTAACGCGAATACCAAATGCATCTTTAGCTGTGATTTTGTTATTCACGGGCTACAAGCTAACAAAATTAAGCTTAATCAAATCCATGTTTTCATTGGGGATAAATCAATATTTACCCTTTCTAACAACAATAATAGTAATGCTATTGACAGATATGTTAAAAGGTATTGTTTGTGGGTTAATTGTAGCAATTTATTTCATTCTGCGTGACTTAATGCGCATTCCGATTAAAGTATCCAATACAGTTATTGAAGGGAAAACACATACCCTTATTACTTTCCCAGAAACCGTTTCATTTATCAATAAAGGTGTACTATTGAAAATGCTAGATACAATCCCTGCAAACTCCTATCTCATTTTAGATGGTAAAAACATTAAGTCTATTGACTACGATGTTTTAGAAACCATTCATTTATTTATGGATGCTGCAGCAGAAAAAAACATAGAAATTGATGCCATCAACATTCAGATTATCGACAAACTTGTCTCATCCCATTAAATTAACACATTACCTATATGAAAGAAAGCTATCAATCCCTATTAAGCGGAAATAAACGTTGGGCATTATCAAAAATTCAAAACGATGCAGATTATTTTAAACGAATGAAAATCGTGCAGACACCTGAATATTTATGGATAGGTTGTTCCGATAGTCGTGTACCTGAAACGGAAGTAACAGTTACACAGCAGGGGCAATTATTTGTACATCGAAATATTGCAAACATGGTTGTACATACAGATCTTAATTTATTAAGTGTTGTGGAATATGCTGTTGAAGTTTTAAAAGTAAAACACATTATCGTTTGTGGGCATTATGGTTGTGGTGGTGTTATTGCTGCCATGAAAAATAGTTCCTTCGGTTACGTCGATAATTGGTTGCGCAACATAAAAGAAGTCTACAATAAAAACGAAGCTGAATTATCCGCAATTGAAATTGAAGAGGATAGAGTAAATAGACTTGTAGAATTAAATGTGATTGAACAAGTTCGAAATCTTGCTAAAACGAAGGCGATACAACGCGCTTGGGAAAGCAGGCAACTTGAAATTCACGGATGGGTATATGGCCTAGATACTGGGATTATAAAAGATCTTCACACGATACATCATCAGGCAGAAGATATTGAACCGATATTTAGATATACATTTAAATAAAGCTACCCGTTTCTAGGTACTAGGTTCTAGACAAACCAACACGATTGATTCGTGTTGGTTTATAGATCAAAAAAAACGAGGTTTTCTGATTAAGTTCAGGAAGCCTCTTTTGTTTTTACTCATTCAGGCACAATTGAAACTATTCGATGATGTATTTTTTTTCCGATATTGACGTCTCCCTCCTCACCTGTATCACAAATCTTTCCATGGCTGTACTTTTTCGGCCAATCATCTCATAAAAAAAGGTTTCTGATACTTTCCGAAACCTTTTTTTATGAGATGTAACACTTATTTATTGGGTTCTAATATTATAAACGGAATTAACATTTCTTCCATTGAAATTCCGCCATGCTGAAACGTATCTTTAAACATCTGTACAAATTTCTGATAGTTGTTTGGGTACACAAAAAATAATTCATCCCCAACAAATACGTATGCATCCGACATGTTCACTTTCGGTAAAAATATCTTTTCAGGTTTCTTAACCTCCATTAGATAATTTGAGGCATCAAAACCCAGGTTTTTACCCACTTTGTATCGCATATTGGTGTTGGTCGTTTTGTCTCCAACTATTTTATGCCCTTTACTTACACGGATTGTTCCATGATCTGTAGTAATAACCAATTTTATTTTTTTGTGACTTAATATTTGAATTAGTTCTTGTAAGGGAGAATGCTTAAACCAACTTGCAGTAATAGAACGATAAGCTGCTTCATCGGGTGCAAGTTCTTTTAACACTTCCATATCAGAACGTGCATGAGAAAGCATATCTACAAAATTGTACACGACAACATTCAGTGGATTATCCAGTATGTTTTTAATACCGTCACACAATGCTTTACCTTGATTTAGAGTGGTAATTTTTTGATAGGAGAATTTTATATCTAAGCCGTTTTTCTTCAATTGCTCTTGAAGCAATTGCTCTTCCATATTATTTTTCCCTAATTCATCCTCTTCTCCATTATAAAACCCAGGATATTTTTTCTCAATTTCAGAGGGCATCATTCCCGCAAAAAAAGCATTACGTGCATACATGGTTGTTGTCGGCAATATCGAATAATACAGTTCTTCTGTTTCGGTTTTGTAGGATTCTGCAATTAAGGGTTCTAATATTTTCCATTGATCGTAACGTAAATTATCAATCAACAAAACAAATACCTTTTCTTCTTTTAAAATTGGAAGGATTTTTTTTCTAAATACCGTATGGGAAAAAACAGGCTTATCATCCGATGATTCATTAATCCAATCTTCGTAGTTATTTTTTATAGTTTTAAAAAACTGTTGATTCCCTTCCGACTTTTGGGACAATAAAATTTCTTTCAGACTACTATCTCCTACTGACTCAATTTCAATTTCCCAGCGTACAATCTTTTTATATAATTCTATCCACTCCGCATAATCTAACTTGTCACTAATAGTCATGCTAATAGATGCAAACTCTTGTCTGTATGCAGAAGTTGTTTTGTCGTTCACCAATACTTTATTTTGAAGCAGTTTTTTAATCGACATCAAAATTTGGTTTGGATTAATTGGCTTAATCAGGTAATCAGCAATTTTAGAACCAATCGCCTCTTCCATGATGTGCTCTTCTTCATTTTTGGTAATCATCACTACCGGAACCAATGGACGTAGTTCTTTTATTTTAACAAGAGTTTCTAAGCCACTTAATCCGGGCATATTTTCATCTAAAAAAATGATATCAAAAAGTTGAGCGTTTGACAATTCTAAGGCATCGATGCCATTTGTTACAGTTGTAACTTCATACCCTTTGTTATTTAAGAAAATAATATGTGGTTTTAACAAATCTATTTCGTCATCCGCCCAAAGAATATGGTATTTTTGCATATGTGTATAATTTATTATTTAAACGAAAAAATAAAAATAGTATTTTAACATCGATAAACAATTTTATGATAAATAAGAAAAAAGTAATAAACGACCCTGTATGGGGATTTGTTAATATACCTACAGATTTAATTTTTGAAATTATACAGCATCCCTACTTCCAAAGACTAAGAAGAATTAGACAATTAGGATTAACAGAAATGGTGTATCCTGGTGCCATACATACACGCTTTCATCATGCCTTGGGAGCAATGCACTTAATGACTGAAGCTTTAAAATCATTACAAAGTAAAGGTCATGTCATTAGTTCCGAAGAGTTTGAAGGTGCGCAACTAGCCATATTGTTACACGATATTGGGCATGGTCCATTATCTCATGCACTTGAGTACGCGCTACTTGCAAACATTAAGCACGAAGATTTATCGTTGTTTATCATGGAAAGGCTGAATGAACAATTTGACAATAAATTATCCCTCGCCATATCTATTTTTAAAAATACCTACCATAGACCGTTTTTCCATCAGCTTGTATCCAGTCAATTAGATATGGACCGAATGGATTATTTAAGTAGAGATAGTTTTTTTACGGGAGTATCTGAAGGTACTATAGGCGCTGATCGGTTAATAAAAATGCTTGAATTACACAATGACGAATTGATTGTTGAAGAAAAAGGCATTTATAGTATCGAAAATTTCCTTACTGCACGTAGGTTGATGTATTGGCAAGTGTATTTGCACAAAACTACTGTCAGTGCAGAAAATATGATTGTATCCATTGTGAAGAGAGCCAAGCATCTAATCCGGGTGAACCAATTGTCATTTAAGCCACCCTTTTTATCCGAGTTCTTAAAAAATGACATTTCATATAAATCACTTATCGAAAATGAATACTTATTAACTTCGTTTTTAAAATTAGATGACATTGATTTATGGTACTCCATAAAACAGTGGACCAAGGAGGACGATTATATACTCTCCAAAATATGTAATATGCTACTAGATAGAAAGTTATTTTCCGTTCAAATTCAAAGTAACCCATTCGAAAAAGGAGAAATTGATCTATTAAAAAATCAATTATTGAATTCCATGCCTATTCAAGAAGAGGATATAGAATATTTTTTACCTACAGGCATCATTAGTAATGCAGCTTATTTACCCGAGGATGAGCAAATCAAGGTAAAAATGAAGAATAAAGAAATATTAGATGTTGCAAAAGCATCCGACTTACCCAATATACAGGCACTTAGCAAAATAGTAATCAAACATTATATTTGCTGTCCAAAAAATGTATATTTGTGAGTATTAACGGTTACTAAACTATTAGAAAATTAAATTCAATGGAGTTTACTTTAGAGGAAATAGCACAACTACTTGGTGGTGAAATTAAGGGTGACGGAAAAGTTAAAGTAAATGCTATTGCTAAAATTGAAGAAGCTACATCCGGCAGTATTTCATTTTTATCTAACCCTAAATATGAAAACTACATTTACACTACACAAGCGAGTGCTGTAATTGTAAAAAAGGATTTTTCACCTAAATCTCCTGTATCTGCAGCATTGATTCTTGTTGAAGATCCTTATTCTAGCTTTACAAGCATTTTAGAAGCATATCAACAAGCATTGATCTCATCCAAAGTAGGTAAAGAAGAACCTTCATTTATTGGCAATAAATCTACTATTGGTTCGAATCATTATATTGGAGCATTTGCGTATATAGGCAACAATTGTACGATTGGCGACAATGTCAAAATATTTCCACAAGTTTATATTGGTGATAATGTTACTATTGGTAACAACACAACTTTATATGCTGGGGTAAAAATATATGCAAGTTGCGCCTTAGGCAACCATGTAACCATTCAGTCTGGATGCGTAATTGGTAGTGATGGATTTGGTTTCGCACCTCAAGCGGATGGCACATTCAAAACAATCCCCCAAATTGGAAATGTAATCATCGGAAACAATGTTGATATTGGCGCAAATACTGTAATTGACTGCGCTACAATGGGCTCTACAATTATTGGGAATGGTGTTAAAGTTGACAACCTCATTCAGATCGCACATAACGTTAAAGTAGGAAAAAACACTGTTATTGCGGCACAATCTGGCATTTCAGGTTCTACTACGATTGGAGAAAACTGTATCATAGCAGGCCAAGTTGGAATCATTGGTCATTTGAAAATTGCGAATAAAACGACAGTAGCGGCTCAGGCAGGTATTGGTAAAAGTATTTCAAAAGAAGGAACGACACTTTTAGGTTCCCCTGCGTTTGAAAAACTTGATTCTTTGAAGTCATTTGCCATATATAGAAAACTTCCCACATTACAGAGACGTATAGAGGAATTGGAAGAAAAAATACTAAATTTGTCTGTTATTAAGGAATTGTAATTTTAGATGTATACAAAACAACACACCATTAAAGCGCCTGTTAAGGTTTCAGGCGTAGGCTTGCATACGGGAGCCCAAGTAAATCTTACTTTTGTACCTGCTCCAATCAACCACGGAATTATATTTAAACGTGTTGATTTACCTGACCAACCTATTATAGAATGTGATGTAGATAATGTCGTTGACGTTTCTAGAGGAACTTCTATTGAAAAAAATGGAGCAAGAATTAATACCGTAGAGCATGCATTAGCTGCTTTAGTAGGTCTTCAAATAGATAATATTATTATTGAAGTAGATGGTCCTGAAATTCCTATTATGGATGGGAGCTCTTTGCCTTTTATTGATGCAATCAACATCATTGGATTAGAAGAGCAAAATGCGCTACGTAATTTCTTTGAAGTGCCTCATGGTATATTTTTTCACGATATTGAAAAAAACATTGAATTAGCGGCTCTTCCTTTAGATGATTACAGAGTAACAGTAATGGTTGATTACAATTCACCCGTACTTGGAAGCCAACATGCAACGTTAAATAGCATCACTCAATTCGAAAAAGAGATTGCTTCTTGCAGAACGTTTTGTTTTTTACATGAATTAGAAATGCTTCATAAGCAAAACCTTGTTAGAGGTGGCGATTTAAATAATGCAATTGTTATTGTTGATCGAGTTGTTAGCGATGACGAGCTTGATGGAATAGCTAAATTATTTGGAAAAGAGAAAGTTGAAGTTCAAAAAGAAGGCATTCTAAATAATATAGAATTACGATATAAAAACGAACCTGCAAGACATAAACTACTAGATGTGATTGGTGATTTAGCCTTAGTAGGCAGACCAATCAAAGCACAAATTATGGCTGCCCGTCCGGGCCATGCATCTAATGTTGCTTTTGCAAAAAAAATAAAACGAGTTATGATGGATTCGCGCCA
>NZ_CALMGQ010000149.1 GCF_937863595.1 uncultured Cytophaga sp. | reverse complement strand
CTTCATATTCGTGTTAACATTTCAATTAAAGGAATTGTTGAATTAGTTTGTGATAGAAGTTTGGATGTATTCGATTATCAAATTGATTCTATTACACCTTTAATCTTCAAGTTTTCTGAAGAAGAAGAAGGTGAAATAACAGATGAGATAATTGGAATAAAAAGAGAAACAATTAAAATTAATATGGCTCAGTATATATATGAGTTTATTAATTTAGAATTACCCATAAAAAAGCTTCACCCAAGATTTCAGGCTGAGGACAATCAAGAAGATGCAGAATCTTTTTTGATTTATTCTACTGAAAATAAGGAAAAAAGCGATAATGACTCTCCTACCGAAGATTTAATAGATCCTAGATGGTTGGCATTAAAGAGTTTGAATGATAAAAATAAGTTAAACTAGTAATAAGAAAATGGCTCATCCTAAACGCAAAATTTCCAAAACAAGGAGAGACAAAAGAAGAACGCATTACAAAGCGGTTGCTTCTCAGTTTGTTGAATGCTCAAATTGTAATTCACCTGTATTACTTCACATAGTATGCCCTGAATGTGGTTTCTATAGAGGTAAATTGGCTATTGAAAAAGCCGTAGCTGTATAACCAATGAGGTTAGCACTAGATGCGATGGGAGGAGATTACGCTCCCAAATCTATCATTGAGGGTGCCGTTTTAGCCTCAGACTCTCTCCCTTCCGATGCAGAAATTATTCTCATTGGAAAGGAGCAGATTATACGTGAACATTTGTCTCAGCTTGAAGGTAACAAAAGCCGAATACAAATTGTTCATGCAGATGAGGTTATAACCATGGCAGAACATCCTACGAAAGCATTTTCGCAAAAGCCAAATTCAAGTATATCTATTGGTTTTCAGTTACTTAAACAAAAAGAAGTTGATGCTTTTTGTAGTGCTGGAAATACAGGTGCTATGCTTGTTGGTTCAATGTTTAGTATTAAAACCATTGAAGGTATTCTTCGTCCTGGAATTGCTGGCTTTATGCCGCAAGAGTCAGGACGTTTTGCTGTTATAATGGATGTTGGTGCTAATGCAGATTGTAAACCAGAAATGTTAGCTCAATTTGCAGTTATCGGTTCGTTATATGCTAAATACATGTATGGAATAGATAAACCCAAAGTTGGGCTAATGAATTTAGGTGAAGAAGCAGAAAAAGGAACAATTTTAACATTAGCTGCACATCAGTTAATCAAACAAATTGATACTATAAACTTCGTTGGTAACCTAGAAGGTAGAGATATGTTTGCGAATAAAGCAGATGTTATTGTTTGTGATGGGTATACAGGCAATATCATTTTGAAAATGGGTGAAACGTTTTACGATCTAGTTTCTAAGCGTGGTTTTGAAGATAACTTCTTCAATATGTTTAATTATGAAGAAGTTGGTGGTAGTCCAATTTTAGGTATAAATGGCAACGTCATAATTGGTCATGGAATATCATCTCCAAAGGCTATTAAAAATATGATGCATCTAGCATACCAATTGACTAAAGCTAATATCTCAGATAAAATTAAAAACGCTTACAGCTAATCTCAACTAATAGAAGATGAGCAAAGTAAATGCATGTATCACGGGTATCGCAGGATATGTACCGGATTATATTTTAACAAATCAAGAATTAGAGAAACTTGTTGAAACATCAGACGAGTGGATACTCTCTAGAACAGGTATTAAAGAACGCCGCATTTTAAAGGGCGAAGGTTTAGGAACTTCTCACATGGCTGAGAAGGCTGTCAAAGATCTCCTTGCGAAAACAAATACCGATCCTTCTGAAATTGACTTATTAATTTGCTGTACCACAACTCCAGATTATGTTTTTCCTGCAACAGGAAACATCATTTCTGATATGTGTGGTTTAAAAAACGCATTCAGTTATGATATGAACGCAGCCTGTTCTGGCTTTTTATTCGGACTGGTTACGGGCTCTCAGTATATTGAAAGTGGTAGATTTAAAAAAGTAATTGTTGTTGGGGCAGATAAAATGTCTGCAATTGTCAACTATAAAGACCGCAATACGTGTATTTTGTTTGGTGATGGTGCTGGTGCAGTATTATTAGAACCAAATCACGAAGGTTTTGGTGTTGTTGATAGTGTACTCAAAACGGATGGTTCAGGAGCTAAATATTTAATTATGAAAGGTGGTGGTAGCCGTCACCCTGCAACGCTTGAATCCGTAATGAATAATGAACACTTTGCCCACCAAGAAGGAGCAACCGTGTTTAAGTTTGCAGTTAAAAACATGTCTGATGTTGCTGCAGAAATCATGGAACGCAATAAACTTACGGGTGATAATGTTCAATGGTTGGTTCCTCATCAAGCCAATAAAAGAATTATTAATGCAACTGCAGAACGTATGAATGTTGGACCTGAAAAGGTTATGATCAATATTGAGCGTTATGGTAATACAACGAGTGCCACTATCCCACTTGTTTTATGGGATTATGAAAAACAATTGAAGAAAGGTGATAATCTTGTATTAGCAGCTTTTGGCGGTGGTTTTACGTGGGGTTCTGTTTATTTGAAATGGGGATATGACCCAAAGTAATTAAATAGAAATTAGTATATTAACATACTGGAAATTTATACATTACATCATTAACAAAGACTGTTATAATTTAAATACAGTTATAAAAAATTAAATTAAGACACTGATGAAACCAAAGGAAATTCAGGAATTGATTGACTTTATTGCTAGTTCAGGATTAGCTGAAGTAAATATCGAAACAGAACAATTTAAAATTAATGTTAAAAAATATCCAAATTCAGCAGTAACAGCTGGGGATATTGTAATGCCTCAATTACCACAATACGTTGCGCCACAAGCTCTGCCTCAAACTACAGTTTCTGCTGCAGCGGTTGAGTCTAAATCTGCTACTCCTATAGCTGAGACTTCAAATTTAATTACGATAAAATCTCCAATGATTGGAACATTTTACCGTTCATCAAATCCTGAGACCCCTTCATTTGTAAATGTTGGTGATGTTATTGAAGCTGGTAAGGCTGTATGCATCATTGAAGCCATGAAGTTATTCAATGAAATCGAATCTGAAATTTCAGGGAAAATTGTTAAAATATTAGTAGAGAACGCTACTCCAGTTGAATACGATCAACCATTATTCTTAGTAGAACCTAAGTAATTAATACAGTTGAATAGTACATTTTACGGGAAAAAGATATGTTTAAAAAGATATTAATAGCCAATAGAGGTGAAATTGCATTGCGTGTTATTCGTGCTTGTAAAGAGCTTGGAATAAAAACGGTTGCAGTTTATTCTGTTGCTGATAAAGAAAGTTTACACGTTCGATTTGCGGATGAAGCAGTTTGTATCGGACCCGCTCCTTCCAATCAATCGTATCTAAGTATACCAAATATCATTGCTGCTGCTGAAATTACGAATGCAGATGCCATACATCCAGGTTATGGATTTTTATCTGAGAACGCCAAATTTTCTCAAGTGTGTGAAGATTATGGAATTAAATTTATTGGTGCAAGCGCACAAATGATTAATTCTATGGGTGATAAAGCTTCTGCTAAAGATACCATGAAAAAAGCAGGTGTACCTTGTATACCAGGTTCAGATGGTTTGTTATCTTCTATTGAAGAAGGTATGAAATTGGCAGCTAAAATTAAATACCCAGTTATCTTGAAAGCTACTGCTGGCGGTGGTGGAAAAGGTATGCGTATCATTAAAGTTGAATCTGAATTTACTAAGGCTTGGAACGATGCCAAACAAGAAGCAGCTGCATCTTTTGGTAACGATGGTTTGTATTTAGAGAAATTTATAGAAGAACCACGTCACATTGAAGTTCAACTATTAGGAGATAAATTTGGAACTGTTATTCACTTATCAGAAAGAGATTGTTCTATTCAAAGACGCCATCAAAAGCTGATTGAAGAAACACCATCTCCTATTATAACGGAACGTTTGCGTAATAAAATGGGTGAAGCAGCTGTTAAAGGCGCTAAATCTATAAAATATGAAGGTGCTGGTACAATAGAATTTCTTGTAGATAAACATGGAGATTTTTACTTCATGGAAATGAATACACGTATACAGGTTGAACATACCATTACGGAAGAAGTTACCGGCGTTGATTTGGTTAAAATGCAAATCAGGGTTGCTGCAGGTGAGAAATTAGAAAAGAAAAATCACCTTCCTTTACGTCATTCAATTGAATGTAGAATTAATGCGGAAGATCCTAGAAATGGTTTCCGTCCATCGCCAGGTAAAATTACTAACTTTCATATACCTAGTGGTTTTGGTGTACGTGTAGATAGTCATTGTTATACTGGATATACAATCCCTCCTAACTATGATTCTATGATTGCTAAGCTAATTGTTAACGCGCCAACGCGTGACGAAGCTTGTGATCGTATGAAACGTGCATTACAAGAATTTGTAATTGACGGTGTAAAAACAACTATTCCATTCCATATTTATATGATGGATGACCCTCAGTTTAGGTCTGGAAAGTTTAATACATCCTTTCTTGAAACATTTGATTTCTCAAAAATAAAATAATTAAAAGATCCCGTTATTAACGGGATCTTTTTTTGTTCTTCTCATTTCGATCTGATAAGAATTTATATGCGTGCACACATCTTTATAAGTGTTTTTTTTTCATTGCTCATTTTTCAAGTGAATGGTCAAGTTCTGGAGCATACTATGCCTAAGTTATCACTTGTTGTAGGCTTTGGTGGTACGTCTTACAGAGGTGATTTAACCAATAGATTTGAAAGCTGGGGTGGAACGTTTCATGCAGGTTTAGCTTTTAATAAAAAGAAACGCATGAATGGTTTTCTTCATTTAATGATTGGTGGAGTGCGAGGTAATTCTCGTTCGTATGTAACGAATTCAAATCAAACAACTCAAATAGCTCAGCCCAATAGTTATTTTAAAACTTCCTTAATTAGTTTTGGATACGAATTGCGAATCAATGTTATAAAAAAGCAATCGTATATACTCTACGTTTCTCCAGGCATAGCATTACTTCGCTTTGATCCCAAAGATGAGTATAATCAGTCGTTTTCAAATCAACGGCTAACTCGTGCAAGTGGGGAAACCTATTCTAATATCTCACTTATGTTACCTACAAAAATAGGGGGAGCATATTATTTAAATAAAGGATATGGTATTGGATGTGATATTGGTTTTTTAAATCCACTTACGGATTACATTGATAATATTTCCAAATTGGGAAATAGAAATAAAAAAGATAATCTGCTTCAAATTAATTTATTACTTTATATTCCTTTAAAGTAAGCGCACTTAAAATATATGCGCTTACTAAACTGTAGCGTAAGAAATGGAATCTATTGTTGTTGCATAAAACCTCGATACCTCTTGTATCTCCACTCCCATCAGCCATTCATGACGATGCTTTTCATAAATGTCGGTTAAAATTTCTGGTAAATAATTACTCGTATTTGTCATTGACTCTATACGTGTATGGTATTCGTTAGTAAATTCTCCATTATTATTAATAGAAATTTTCAACTGATATATTACAGAAAATAGTTCCATCAATATATTTATTTAGATGAATTAATAGATTCATCGCTATTGAAATTACATTTATTAAAGAACTTATTTTTTAAACTTGAACGTTCTTCAGTTGAAAGGTTGCCCCACTTAGCTTTCATGTGTTCTTTCCATGATTGACTTTCGTTATTTTTACAACAACAGCCTTTACCTTTAAACCCTCCAAAAAGAATTTTGGATAATAAAACTAAACCAAACGTCTGCCATATGTTAATAGCAGGACCATTAAACAATGTTGGTACGAGCCAATTCCATAATGTCATTGTAATGTATCCCAATACTGCTATTAAAAGTGGAACGCCAATTATTATTTTCAGTAAGATGAGTAACTTGTGCTTTTTCATATGATTACTTTTTTATCTGTATTTCTATATTCAATGTATTAAAGTTCATTATAAAGTTCTTGCAATTGTTTT
The DNA here is from genome assembly GCF_937863595.1 of uncultured Cytophaga sp. Lineage (GTDB taxonomy): Bacteria > Bacteroidota > Bacteroidia > Cytophagales > Cytophagaceae > Cytophaga. The sequence continues at coordinate 3,630 of NZ_CALMGQ010000149.1, read as the reverse complement.
CTTAAAAACAAAATGGCATATCGTTTTCTAGAAAGTAAGGTGTTTACACTCACTCCTGTTATTTCACTAATTTCCTTAAACGATTTATCTTCAAATTCGTGTAAGAGCATTACTTGTCTTTGTTCATTAGGCATTTCAGCCAGCGCTACTTCTATGGCTTCCCATATTACATTTCGTGCATAAACATCCTCAGGCGTATTTTTGAAATCAGGAAGTATGTCTTCTAACATTAGTATTTCCGAATCCTCGTTTTTTCCTTGAAAACCTAAATCTGACCAAGCATCAGTTTTTTTTTTGCGATACTTATCCGTTATCTTATTCCGAGCAACTGTAAATAACCATGAAGTTACTTTATCTAGAGATTCAATGTTTTCGTAACCTGAAACAAATTGGAAGAATACATCTTGTAAAATATCTTCTGCATCTTCCAACCTAGATACACGTTTCCGAATAAAGCCCAACAATCCTCCACGCTGATTTTTAAAGATTTGTTCTATGTGTGCTTCTTGACTATTGGTCATTATTTCATGAATTATACTTGATAGTCGAGTTGGATTTAAAAATATTGTAATGAACTATTAAAAATGAATAATAAATTTAAGCGATTTTTATAATTTGTTATTAACTAGCACTTTACTGATTCGTTTTCTATTAAAGGAGAACGATATTTTATTGTCTGGTGTTATTTCAGAAAGAATCTTCTCTCCTTTTATTTTAATAATCAGGTAATCCTTGGGTAGATCAATATTATCATTAGATACATTTAATTCAATATTTACCCATAGTACTCCACCAACATGTAATACCGAATACGTAGGATCGTATTTTTCCATAACGATTATGTGTTCTTTAAACGTTAAAATAATCTGATCTTGCAATACTTTATCAATGGAGGATACGGATAAAAGTTGAACGTTCTCAGTGAATAATTTAATTGGATAGTAGGCCATTGCTAAAGAAAATAGTATACAAAAAACAGGATCAACATAATTTACATAGGTATTATATTTTGTAAAGTTTAATACATAGGAGAAAAAAACAGCCAAAATTATTGAAATATTAAATGCTATATCTGTTTTCCATTCTAAAGCATCGGTTTTTAATAATGCTGAATTAAGTTTTTTTCCATTATAATTAATAATAAAGAATGCAATACTGTTTAATAAAAATGTTAGAATAGCATAGCTAAACATAATTGTATGATTTGTCACTGGAGGACCACTATAGATGCTACCCAATGATTCACTTATACCTTTTATACATATTAAAATAATCATGAAACTTCTGATTAAATTTAATATGGGTACATAACCAGAAAAACCTAATGGGTGGTCTGGGTCTTTTGGTTTCTCTTTTAATCTAGAAATATAAATTGTAACCAATGCTATTATTGCACTGATAACATAGGATCCCGCATCAACTTCAATAATATTTGAATCCGTTAATTCATTAAAAAATAAACTGCCAATCATTAATATGATAATCATATAAAATGAAAAGAGAAGTGCTTTGTATTCGGACTTATGTGTGTTAGTTGTCATTGCTTGGGTTGGTGGAGTTGTTTTTTTTGTTTAAAAAAAAACACAAGAATAAAATGAATTTATCCATGTGTTTTAGTATTAATATTCTCAAAATAGTAATTATTCTATAACTTCAACTTCAACCTTTTCTTCCACGAATGGTGCAGTATCCTTTTCTGATTTTAAGTTATCAATAATAAATTGTTGTCTCTCAGGAGTATTTTTACCCATGTAATACGACAATAATTTAGGGATTGTAATTTCCTTGGTTAAAATAATTGGATCTAAACGGATTTCTTCTCCAATAAAATTCCCGAATTCATCTGGCGATATCTCTCCAAGACCTTTGAATCGGGTGATTTCAGGCTTCGTACCTAACTTCACCATTGCCTTTTGTTTTTCTTCTTCACTGTAACAGTAAATGGTTTCTTTTTTATTTCGAACCCTAAATAAAGGAGTATCTAAAATGAATAAGTGTCCATTACGAACAAGATCTGGAAAGAATTGTAAAAAGAACGTCATCAATAGCAAACGAATGTGCATACCATCTACATCTGCATCGGTAGCAATCACAACATTTTTATAACGTAAGCCATCTAACCCATCTTCAATATTTAAAGCATGTTGAAGTAAGTTGAATTCTTCGTTTTCGTATACAATTTTCTTAGAAAGACCAAAGCAATTTAGTGGTTTACCTCGCAAACTAAATACAGCCTGACTTTCAACGTTACGTGATTTAGTAATCGATCCACTTGCAGAATCCCCTTCGGTAATAAATAAGGTAGATAAATAGCGCTTATCGGATTTGTCGTCATCTAAGTGGTAACGACAATCTCTTAATTTCTTATTATGTAAGTTTGCTTTTTTAGCTCTTTCGTTTGCAAGTTTTTTAATTCCTGCGATATCTTTACGTTCACGTTCTGACTGAAGTATACGCTTTAATAAAGCATCTGCAACGGAACTGTTTTGATGTAGGTAGTTATCAAGTTCTCGTTTTACAAAGTCGTTGACAAAATTACGAACAGATGGACCTTCTGTTGCTACATTTTGAGAACCCAATTTTGTTTTGGTTTGCGATTCAAAAACGGGTTCTTGAACACGAATAGCAATTGCTCCAATGATAGATCCGCGAACATCTGAAGCATCAAAATCTTTTTTGTAGTATTCTCTAACGGTTTTAACGATAGCTTCTCTAAACGCAGCTAAATGCGTACCACCTTGAGTTGTATACTGACCATTTACAAAGGAATAATATTCTTCTCCATACTGTTCGCCGTGCGTAATACACATTTCGATATCATTTCCTTTTAAATGAATAAATGGATAACGAATCGTTTCTACATCTGCTTTTCTATTTAATAAATCTAATAATCCTTTTTCAGAGTAATATTTTTTACCGTTATAGTTAATGGTTAAACCTGCATTTAAAAACGCATAATTCCATAATTGTTCTTCTAGGAAATCAGGAATGAAATAAAAATTTTTGAATATCGCATTGTCTGGAACAAATGTTATGATTGTTCCATTCTTTTCTGTTGTACTTGTCTCTTTATGGTCTTTAACAAGTTCGCCTTTTTCAAATTCTGCAATTTTAGTTTTACCATCACGAATGGATTGAACTTTAAAATTTGCAGACAGTGCATTAACTGCTTTCGTACCAACACCATTTAACCCAACCGATTTTTTTTAAGCATCAGAATCGTATTTAGCACCGGTGTTCATTACGCTAACGCATTCTATAACTTTCCCCAGCGGAATACCACGTCCATAATCGCGAACGGTAACTTTATAATCCTCAATTTCTACTTCAATTTTTTTGCCATAACCCATCATGTATTCGTCGATGGCGTTATCGATAACCTCTTTTACAAGAATGTAAATACCATCATCCGGTGAAGAACCATCTCCAAGTTTACCAATATACATCCCCGGACGCATGCGCATGTGCTCAATCCAGTCTAGGGTCCTGATATGATCTTCCGAATAATTATAATTGGTAGTTGCCATGGGGCGAAAATAGGAGATTTGTGCAGGATATATCAAAGATGATATGCACATCCTGCGGTTTGTACGTAGTAAATCCTCAAAAGCCTTATCGACCTCTTCGCAT
>NZ_CALMGQ010000148.1 GCF_937863595.1 uncultured Cytophaga sp. | reverse complement strand
CGCTTGTTGCAACGATGCTGTTTGAAATTGAAAGTGTATTTGCACCACCGATATAACTAGGATAGTTTGCATTTTTATACGCACCTGAAAAAATATTTTCCGGACCAAACACTGCAACGGTTACATTTAAGTTTTGATCTAAATCTACACCAGCTGTACTCGCTATAACCAAAGAGTAAATACTTGCGCCAGGTGCTTCAATATCGAGTCGGGCACTACCTTGTACCTGTACTCCACAAACCCCTAAGCCAGTTGCTGAACGTATTTGTAATTTACCTTCGGTAACAATCCAATTACCTTTAAACCCAGTAGCAGAACTATTTATTCGAAGATTGCCTACACTTGTTTTAGTAAGGTCTCCACTACCTGTAATTGTTCCATTCAATGTAAATATGGTTGCCGCAACTGAGCCTGCCATAATAGTAGATGGCTTTTCAACAATAATGTTTGATGTTAGCGCAAATTCTGGACTACTCGTATATACTTTCAGTGTACCTCCCTGCATGTGTATTTTATCCATAGAAGAGCTTGCTGAAACCAAACGGAGCGTTCCATTTGTTTCAATATAGACAGGAGCTATATGTGTTATATCATTAATCTGTACTTCTCCGCTTCGAACGACAACCGTATCAATTGCTCTTGGTATTGATTTAGGTGTCCAACTGTTTGTATTACTCCAAGCTAGATTGCCACTATTATCATAATTGTAAATATACTTTTTAGGAGGTGCATCAGCAGTCAATACAAATGCTGCAGAGTTCGTACTACATCCATTCGATGTGATTACAACAGAATACGAACCAGCGCCCGCAGCTGCATAGGTTGAAGCAGTTGCAGCACTAATATTTGTTGTGCCATTTTTCCATTGATACGTATAACCCGTCCCAGTTGAAGCATTCAGAATAATAGTACCACCGTAAGGAACTACTGTACCTGCTGAGCTACTAATAGTAGCTGTTGGCAATGCTTTTACAGTAATCGTATTTGTGCTGGACGTTCCAGTTATACCTAAACTAGTTGTTGCTATTGCATGTAAACTTAATGTAGTAGCTGTTGAAGCTGTGTAATTAAAGTTATAAGGAGCTGAATTATCTGTTCCAAGTAATGTTGTTCCATTGTAAAAATCGACTTTAGTGATTGTTCCTGTTGTAGTAGTTGCTGTTGCTTCTAATGCAAGAGTAGCACCTTTACATACAGAAGTATTTGTTAGTGGTGCTGTTAAATTTACTACTGGAGGATTCCCACAATTACCCTCAACATACATACCGATTGTTCTGGTCATTGTAGCTCCATCTGCATCTTTAACTGTAAGTTTAAAAGATGCCATGCCACAATTTGCTTTAGTAAATGTTGCTGTACTTCCCGAAATAGCTACCGTTCCGTTTGTTACAGAACCACTCGTGTACACTGGAGATGTTTTGCTATATCCTTTAAATAAATTTGTAATATTAATGGTTTGTGTAGAGCCATTGGTTAATAAGTAATGTGGTTCTGCCATCCAGTTTAAATAATCTTCGAGGCGTGTATAGCCATTCTGATCTGGATCTTCATTTGATTCTGTAAAATTTCCTGCTCCAGAGTTTGGATTTGTTCCATGCGCTGTTTCCCAAAAGTTCGGCATTCCATCCCCATCTGAATCCCAAGATGAAGCACGTGATACTGTTGGATAGCTTTCATAGCCACCTGCATCGGCCTCTTTATCGGGAAACCCAGGTTTTCCTGTAACACTTCCTTTAACTGTATAGGTACCATTCAATGTTTCCGTAATCATGCGATTATCATGTATATCAAAGAATGGCTGACTTGCACCAACATCCGACAATACACTTTTGTATGCATCATAGGCTTTTTGTGTTGTTACATATGAAGGAAAGAATGCGGCATTCACAAATGCTTCGTATTTTTTATAATCACCATTTGAAAAAGATTCTGTTCTACCTGCTGTTTGATTTGATTCATTAAAATAACCGGGCATTACATTGCCACTAAAATATGCACGTTGTGTACCTAAACCAGTACCTTCATGCTGAATAGATAAGGCATTAAAAATTTTTGAACCTGCGCCTGGTTTATAATAATTACCAACAAAATTCACTTCCATCGCGCCACCGTCTGTTGTACGACCACCCCAGTTATATACAACGTTATTGGTGATATCTAATCTTCCTGCATAATAATTATTCCCATCCAAACCGCCACCCATACTCCAGTTGCGACCATAATTATGCGCTAACAAATTGTGGTGGAAACTTCCAACATCGCCACCAATTGTTGCTGCATAGCCATGTTCAGTGCCAGCTGGATAATTTTGATGCCCAGCAGCATTTAATGCTTCAGAAATAAGTGTTCGTTGTAAGGTAATGTTCTTTCCACTGCGTGAACTGAACGACTCATCAATCGTCCAGCTAATGGAACAATGATCCATGATGGTATGATTTGCACCGGTCATCCCCATACCATCGTATGTAGGACCTGCACCTAAACGCAAACGTATGTGTCGCGCTATTACATCATTTCCTGTAAAGCCAAAAGGTGCAGTACGAAGACAAATACCATTGCCAGGTGCAGTCTGACCTGCTATTGTTACATTCGCATCACTTAATACCAAACGCGATTTTAATACAATGATGCCAGCAATATCAAATACTATGGTACGTGGACCTATTTGATTTTCTACAGCATCACGTAAACTACCAGTACCACTGTCATTCAAATTAGTAACATGTACAACTTTACCACCTCTACCACCTTTTGCATAACGACCATATCCTTCTGCTCCAGGAAATGCTAATTGCCTTGGACTAAACACCCAAACATTTCCTTTTGTAACCACACCTGAAGATGTAACTTCATCCACTCTCCAGTAATAGGTATTCATACTATACAAGCTACCAATATTATATGATGTAGCTGTCTGTTGCCCCATATAACAAGCAGAAGTTGTAGTTCCACTTGTTACACAACTTTTATCTGTACTAAAATAAATTCGGTGCGAAACGGCACTGGCTCCAGCCGTCCATTTTAATGTAGCAGTTTTAGAATCCGCATCCACATGCAAATCACCATCGGTAGGAATGGGATTTTTACTTTGATTTTTTACGTTAGGTGTATTCAATTCAAAGCCGTTGATATACACATTTTTCATTGATGCAGATCCGCTTGTTTGTGCCTTATATAAAATCACAACATTTTTCCCGGCGGTAGCATTAAATGTTACATAAGAACTTTGCAATGCGTCTGTGGTTACTGCACGCTTGGACATTACCAAACCACTTATAGTTGTTGTTCCATTTACCAACACATCAACTGGTGAAAATGTAAAAGAACCTGGATCATCTATTGCATTGTGAAACGCCATAAATGAATGTGTACCAGTAGCAAGTCCACTAATGGTTAATTCTATTTGTGCACCAGCGTTTCCGCCATCTACCAACATTCCATCGCAACCCAAACGCGCATAATAGGGCGCTTGAACTCCTGCCTTATAATAAGTTGCTCTTAAAGCCGAACCGTTATTCCCAGCTTTCTTAAAAGTAAATGTAACGCCACTCACGGTTTTAGAAATAGACGGTGCATTATCTGGAATCCAAGGCACATAATTTGGATCGTTGCACTCTAACTCGCTCCTACCACTCATGTTTAAATCTACTTTTACAACTGGACTTTGTGACAATCCAGTGAATGCATAGCAAAAAATAATGTAAAGTAGAAAGTATATTTTTTTCATACGGTGTCCAGTTTTATATAATACACGGTTTATATGATGTCAAGCACAGCTGAAATACGAAAAGTAACTTTTTTATAAAAAAAATTACAAATAAGAAGAAATTTGCACACTTTAAAAAGTATATACCTCTAAAATCCAGAATGTTATTTTACTTATTTATTCTCTAAGGCATTACTGAAATCTCTTACTCTTGATTACAAGTAAGAGTATTATTTAATCGAAGGATGATAAAATAATACTATTTAAAAAATCACTGCACCTACTTAAATAAATCAGCTACATTTTCTTTCAGAGATCTTTTGAAAATACCAATTAAACAATCTCTGCATGGCGGTGAATTGCATTCTCATTTAAAATACCCCCTACTCGTTGTTGTGCCAACAACAGTTAAAAATTAAAAATATCAAACGAAAAGAGTAAAATTACCTTTTCCCAAAATAAATGGAGAATGTTTCGTTTACTCTTCTCCTGCAAATAAACTCAAAACAGCACGTACCTTTTCTGCATTGTTACATTCCACAAAATACATAAGTCCGCCATTTTGACTCCACGTTGCAGT